>JAFMSC010000298.1 GCA_017353825.1 Hyphomicrobiaceae bacterium
GACACGCGCGGGCGCGTCGCGGCGCAAGAAGTGCATGATCGTCCGCACAAGGTCGTCGAGTTGAACGATCTGCAGTTGGCCGTCATCTGGCAGTTGCGGCGCCACCGGTAGCGCGGCAAGGCCGCGCAGGAGTGCGCTGCCGCCATAGGCGGCGCGTCCGACCACCGCCGAGGGGCGCAGGATCACCCAGTCCACGTTGCAGGCCATCAGCGCCTGGTCGCCGGCGAGCTTGGTGCGCCCGAATGCCGTCCTTGCGTCCCGGTCGACGCCGACTGCCGACACTTGTATGATCCGTCGTACGCCAGCCTGCTCTGATGCCGCGAACAACGCCGCCACGCCCGTTACGTGTACGGCCGTGGTGGAATCGCGCGCGCCGTCCTGCAGCACGCCCGCGCAGTTGACGACGGCATCGATCCCGGACAGATGGGCGAGCCAGTCGCTCGTGTGGACCGCCCTGGCGATGTCGAGGCCAAGCCAGCGGCTTGCGCCAAGCTCGCGGCGTGCGCCGCCCGGACGTGCCACCGCGACGACCTCGTGCCCCTCGCGCACGAGCTGCGCCAGTACCGCCGAGCCGATCAGTCCGGTCGCACCCGTCAACAGCACTCGCACAGTATTCCCTCCCCGCTCGTCGGCGCGCACCACCCCGTGCAGAGGGCCATGCCTGGCGCGCGGAGTCAAAACGGGGCCGGACCGCAGGGTCCGACCCCAAGGCTGCGCCGTTTACCGGCGGGGGAGGAAATCTGGGCGGGATGGCGGGGCTTGCTCGCCGCCGCGCCCGCTTAATCTTTGTCCGGTCAGGCGCTGGCGCGCTTGAAGTTGTCCGCGGCCTTAGTCCAGTTCACCACGTTCCACCAGGCGTCCACGTAGTCGCCGCGGCGGTACTGGTGCTTGAGGTAGTAGGCGTGCTCCCACACGTCGATGCCGATGATCGGCTTGGCCTCGACGGGGTCCATGTGCGGGCTGTCTTGGTAGGGGGTGTTGATGACGGTGAGCTTGCCCTCCTTCATGACCAGCCACGCCCAACCCGAGCCGAAGCGGCCAACGGCCTGCTGCTTGAAGGCCGCCTTCATCTGGTCGAAGCCGCCGAAAGTGCCCTCGATGGCGTTCTTGAGATCGCCTGCCGGCATGGCCGGGCCGCCAGGGGTCATCAAGTTCCAGAAGAACGTGTGGTTCCAATGGCCGCCCATGTTGTTGCGCACCGCCGTGCGGATGGCCTCCGGCACGGCGCCGAGGTTGGACACGATTTCCTCGGGAGACTTGGCAGTAAGTTCAGGGTACTTGCCGACCAGGCCATTGAGGTTGACGATGAAGGCGTTGTGGTGGTTGCGGTGGTGGAAGTTCATCGTCGCGGTATCGATGTGCGGTTCCAACGCCTCGTAGGGGTAGCCAAGCGGCGGCAGTTTGAACGCCGGGCTAGCCTGGGCAAAGGCGGCGCGGCCGAGGGTGGCAGCGCTACCGGCGAACGCGGCCGCACCCGCCAGGAGCTTCAGGGTCTGTCTGCGGTTCATGAATATCCTCCGTAGGGGCCCCCATGGTCGCCCTCATGGTCGCCTTCATAGCCGCCTCATGACCGCGTGTGGCCTGGGAGAGCAGCAAGACACTCACTGTCCCACCCTTAACACCGAGACGGCGGGCGGCGGGTGACGATGCCAACCGTTACGGCCGGCAACATCGGGTGGATGTCGGGCATCCGGCCCACGCGCATCAAATGTCCGTGACGCGGGTGAGATCCGTAAGATGCCAGGGGTGAGGAGCGGGATGAGCAGTTGGGACCGTTGGGGTCTGCCCGGAATGCAAACCGCCATCGCCCGGATACCCTGACCGATACTCTTTCTAACCTCACCCGTCAGCAACCTGACCGACGAGCCCGATAGCGATGCAACCAGATCATCCAGATGAGCTCCAGATCGGCGGCCTCGGCGCCCAGGGCGATGGCATCGCCGACACCAACGCCGGGATCCTTTACGTGCCCTTCGCTCTGCCGGGCGAGCGGGTTCAGCCGGCCGGCGATGCACTGCCGCGGCTGCTCTCCGCGCCGAGCGCGGATCGCATACCGGCGCCCTGCCGCCACTTCGGCGTTTGCGGAGGATGCGCCGCCCAGCACATGGGCGTGCGGCTCTACGCGGAATGGAAGCGTGACACGCTCGTCACGGCCTTGCGCCGGCGCGGGCTGGCTGGTGACGTTGCGCCCTTGCACCGCGTGGCACCCGGCACGCGCCGACGTGCGGTTCTGACCGCACGACGCGCGGGCGAGCGCATCGTGCTCGGCTACCACCGCCGCAAGAGCCACGACCTCGTCGATATCGAGGAATGCCCCGTTCTCCTTCCCGCCATCGTCACCAAGCTGCCGGCCCTGCGCGCCATTGCAGCCAAGCTTGCCGCTCCGCAGGTGCGCTTGACACTCCTGGCCACTGCCGCCGGCCTTGACGTGGCGGCCGTGGCCGGCGGGCAGCGGCCTGAACGGGCCGCCGTCGCCGATCTCGGCCGCCTCGCCACCGAGCACGGTCTTGCGCGCGTAAGCGTTGACGGAGAAACCCTCATCGAGCGCGCCAGACCGGTGCTGCGCATGGGCGAGGCAGAGGTGGCAGTGCCGCCCGCGGCCTTCGTCCAGGCAGTAGAGGAGTCGGAGGAACGCATGCGCGCGCTGGTGCTGGCGGGCCTGCGCAAGCCCAAGCGCGTCGCCGACCTGTTCTGCGGCGTCGGCACCTTCACCTTCGCGCTGGCGCGCCAAGCGCCCGTGCTGGCGCTCGATAGCGACCCTGCCGCCCTCGCTGCACTCGCCGACGCAGCCCGCCACGCCCAGGGCTTGAAGCCGATCGAGGCCAAGGTGCGCGATCTCTTCCGCGAACCTCTATCAGCCAGGGAGCTTGAGCCGTTCGATGCGGTGGTGTTCGACCCGCCCCGCGCCGGCGCCCCGGGGCAAGCGCAGGAGCTGGCGCGCTCGAAGGTTGAGACCGTGATCGCTGTTTCCTGCGATCCGGGCACGCTAGCTCGCGACACGCAGATCCTGTGTCAGGGAGGCTACGTCATCGCCAGTATGACGCCTATCGACCAGTTCGTGTTCTCGGCCCGGGTCGAGGCGGTCAGCGTGCTGCGGCGGAGCGCACCTGTCCCAACCCGTTGACGCTTGATCCCGTATGTCGCCCGCGCGGCGGGCACCCGGCCGGAGAGGGACAGCCAGGCGCCATTGGTTCGGCCGGTCTCAGCCGATCTCCGCCAGGTAGTACTTGTCGGCGAAGTGACCCATGCCCAGCCGCCATTCCACGGGATGGCCGTCGAGGTTGTGCACCACACGGTCCAGCACCAGGATCGGCCCCCCAGCCTTCAGGTTCAGGGCCTCGGCGACTGAGGGCGAGGCCGCGCCGATCGACACGCGTTCATCGCCCTTGCCCAGCAGGATGCCGTACTGCTGCGCCAGCACCACGATGCGGTGCGGCATGGCCTCCTGCTCGTCGAGGCCGGGGAACAGCGATACGGGCATGGACGCCTCCTCGACCATGAACGGCTCGCCGCGATGCAACCGCACTTGCTGGATGCGCCAGACCTTATCATCCGGACGCAACCTTAGCCGCCCGCACTCGGCCGGGTTGGCCGAGGCCTGCGAGATGCCGAGCAGCTTGAGTTCGCCGGTGACGCGCTCGCCATCCGCCGCGCGGATGTTGCTGAAGCGGACCGCCAGCTCGTCGGAGGACTGGTCGTTGACAAACGTGCCGCGGCCCTGCCGCCGGGTCAGCAGCCGTTCGCCCTCCATCAGGTCCAGCGCCTTGCGCATGGTGCCCGAGCTGACACCAAACTCGCGCGCCAAGTCGCCCTCGTTGGGAATGGCAGCGTTGGGCTTCCATTCCCCGCCGGCGATACGAGACGCCAGAGCGTCACGCACCTGCAGATAGAGAGGACGCGTGGTGAAGCGTCCCGTACTTACTAGTCGGTTGTTGGTCAGCATCTTGGCCTCTCCCCTTATGCCGGATATCAGACACGAGACAAACTACTCCAGATATTATGCGTCATAATGCTTGCATTATACAGTATACCATGGGCTTAATCCTTTGGTTACATCCAAGATTCTTCGACGACGATAGTCCAACACAAAGATTTATTCGATATCTCGTCGGACATTGCTCACAGAATATTCGCCTGCCGGCGCCTGAGATCGCTTGCAACAGCAAAACCGTCCGAAGTGCTTGCATGCCCGCCATGGCCGCGGTGCGCTTGCGACTCCGATGCCCGATGCGTTCCAGCCTGCTGCGCGGCGATAAAAGAAGCGCGACGCGACGGCGTGGGGTGGTCCCGGAGACCCCGGAGTCAAAACAACCGTCGACCTGCACAACCCGGCCGAATTATTCGCCGTCTAAGGAGGATTGGCAAACCGGTCCTGTACAACACTTCGCGAACAGCGCCCTGGCGATTTCGCCATCGAATTGCCCTTGTCGTCTGGTTAACGGCGGCCCTCGCGTCCCAGCGGAACTTCCCAACCACGGTGATTGTCGGCGCTCCCACCCGAGCGCCGATTTTGCCTGCGCCGGCGCCGACCGGATAGTGTTGGTTTTAACGCCGCGGGCGCTGGGCTCGCCAGCGCAAGGGAGCAAACGCATGGGCAACGACATCGATCTGAAGGACCGCACCGCCGTCGTCACCGGTGGCGCGCAAGGTTTCGGAAGGGCCATCACCGAGAGGTTCATGGCCTCGGGAGCGAGGGTTGCAATCTGGGATCGCGACGAGGAGCTTGCCCGGCGTGCCGCAGCCGAGCTTGGCGCACACGTTGCCGCCTTCAGCTGTGACGTGAGCGAGCCGGCGAGCGTGGCCGCGGCGCTCTCCGCAACACTGGAGTGGATTGAGCGCATCGACATCCTCGTCAACAACGCTGGGATCGCCGGCGCCAACGCCAAGACCTGGGAGACGGACGTGGAGGAATGGCGCAAGGTGATGCGCATCAACCTCGACGGCCCGTTCATCTGCTCGCGGGCGGTCGTGCCGCACATGATCGAGCGGAGCTACGGGCGCATCGTCAACATCGCCTCCATCGCTGGCAAGGAGGGCAACCCCAACGCCGCTCACTACTCGGCCTCCAAGGCCGGCCTCATCGCACTCACCAAGTCCTTGGGCAAGGAACTCGCCGGTTACGATATCGCCGTCAACGCGGTGACGCCCGCTGCGGCCAAGACGGCGATCTTCGACCAGATCACCCAAGAGCACATCGACTTCATGCTGTCCAAGATCCCGCGCAACCGCTTCGTGACGGTCCAGGAGGTGGCCGCGATGGTGGCCTGGCTGGCATCGAGGGAGAACTCGTTCGCCACCGGTGCCGTGTTCGACATCTCCGGCGGGCGCGCCACCTATTGAGGCTGAATTGTCCTACCGGGCGCCAGCCCACGCCCGGCAGCCAAAACCGCAAGCTCCGCGCCGTGCCGCCAAGTTCCGTTGGGCCCCGGATATGAGGTTTTGCGCACATTTCCGGGACATCCCGAACAATGGCATCTACCGCACGGTCGTGTTCTTCAGCCGATCCGCGACGCGACGACATGCGCGCGCCCACTCGCGTTTGGTCATGTGGGTGGCGGGCTCCCACATGGCGAGGCAGCTGGACAGAGTATCATCGCTAATCGTCGGCGCTTGCGCCGGGTCCGCGCGCTGGGCAACGACGGTGCGGCCAGCCCTGCCGTTCCGCGCCCCC
>JAFMSC010000618.1 GCA_017353825.1 Hyphomicrobiaceae bacterium
CTTGCCTGCGTCGCTTCCCGACACGCCGGACCGGCGCCGTGCTGCTCTATGCCGCCGAAGACAGCTACCTCATCCTGCGCCAGCGCCTGCAGGGCATCGCCGCCGCCGCCGGCGTCGATTTCGACACCCTCGACATCCACATCATCTGCGTGCCGACCCTCAGGCTCGATCGTGCCGACCACCAGCGCGCCCTGCGCGCCACCGTCGCCCGGCTGCGTCCCGCCTTGCTGAGCCTCGATCCCTTCGTGCGCCTGCATGCCATCGACGAGAACGTCGCCGGTGAGGTCGCGCCGCTGCTCGCCTATCTGCGCTCGCTTCAGCGCGAGTTCCACACATCCGTCGTGCTCGTCCATCACGCCCGCAAAGGCGCCGCCCATGAGCGTGGTGGTCAGGCCCTTCGCGGATCGTCCGATCTGCATGCCTGGGGAGATTCCAATCTCCACCTCCGTCGCCACGGCAAAGCCCAGTACCTCGACATCGAACATCGCGCCGCGCCCGGCACCGACAAGCTGCCGCTGGCGCTGGTGACAAATCCGCCAGCTCTCGCTCTCGCGGTCGTCGATCAGGCACCGTCCTCCGATCACTCAGAGATCTCGCCCCAGCAGCGCATCGAGCAGGTCCTGGCCGCGGCTACCGAACCCGTCACCCAACGCCAATTGCGCCAGGCCGTGCACATGCGTGCCAGCCATGTCGCCGAAGTCCTCATGCAACTCTTGGCTTCCGGCCGCATCTGCCGCTCTGTCGATGGTTACCACCTCAACGCATAGCACGTGACAGCTTGCCGGTTCCCGGCCGTTACTAAGGATCGCAGGGAAACGGAATTGGGAAACACCTTCATCATCCCTTCGCCCAACTCTTTGCGCGCGCGCACCCGTGGCCGGTGGTTCGCGATCCTTGCGACACTCGGCGTCGACAGGCGCTATCTGCGCAACAAGCACGGCCCTTGTCCCGCTTGCGGCGGCACCGATCGCTTCCGATGGGACGACAAGAATGGCGACGGAACGTTCTATTGCAGTCAATGCGGCGCAGGCTCCGGCGTCGACCTCCTCATGCGCGTGCGCCGTCTCTCCTTCAGGCAGGCCGCCCTGCTGATCGAGCAGGCGATCTTCGATACCCGCTCATCTTTCCTTGGTCGGGATGACTTACCCGCCGCGCCGCCGCAACCCTCCGAGGCTGCCATCGCCGACGCCGTCAATGCCCTCTGGCGCCGCGCCGAGCCGCTCCGAACCGGCGATCCGATCGACCTCTGGTTCCGCCACCGCGGCATCCGCTTGCCGATCCCCCCAGCGAGCCTGCGCACCGCCATGCGTGTGCGCCATCGCGGGCCACCGCTCACTTTCTACCCCGCCATGCTGGCCCAACTCACCGATCCCGCCGGCACGCCGGTGACCATCCACAGGACCTGGCTGACCCAAACCGGCACCAAGGCCCCGGTTGACCCCGTCCGCATGTTCTGCCCTGGCAAGGTGCCGCCCGCCAGCGCCGTCACTGGCCCCGGCTGGGCTCGTCCTCGGCGTCGCAGAAGGCATCGAGACCGCCCTCGCAGCTCAGCAGCTGTTCGGCTTTCCAGTGTGGGCTTGCCTCACCGCAGGCCGCCTCAAGACCTTCCAACCTCCCGTCGGAACCCGGCGCATCATCGTCTGCGCCGACCACGATGCTGACGGCACCGGACAGCGCGCCGCCTACGCACTCGCGTCGAGCTTGACGCCCCGTGTGCCGGTCGAGCTCCGCATCCCCGACAAGGCCGATACCGACTGGAATGACGTGCTGCGCCTCCAGT
>JAFMSC010000619.1 GCA_017353825.1 Hyphomicrobiaceae bacterium
GCCGCGCCGCCCGGACGTGAACACCTTGTGCCCCTTCGGATTGACAGCGCGGACGCTGCCGCCGGGGCGACCGTCGATCTTCACGCGCAGGCGGCGCAGAATCAGGGCCTTGGTCGGCTGCTCGACCACCTAGTTCATCTCCAGGCGAAACTCGGGCGTGAAGCCGGTCGGCTCGCCGTCAAGCGCCATGATCGGCTCCGCGAACGGAAGGACCATGAAGCCCTCGTTGCCGTTGTCGTCCTCGATCGGCACGGCCATGACCGCCTTGATCCGGCCCGGCGCGCTTCTGGACGGGCGCAGCGCCAGCTTGACCAGCATCGGCTCGCCGTCGTCGGTGAGGATGGTCCGGGGGCCTACCTCTAGGTGCTTGATGTTCATCGCCCTGCCTCCTCGGTCAACTCGTCGGCGATCCACGCCAGGCGGGTGTAGCCCACGCCTGCGGCGAACCCCAGGGGAAGCTGCTCGTGGCGGACCACCAGTCGGTGAAACTCAGCGCGCATCGCCTTCGGGTCTGCGCGAAGCACTTGGCCGACGATGGTCGTGCCATCCATCAGGACCACGTTCGTGTTGTGGTGCCTGAGCCTGTAGTCATGCTTGGTCTTCATCGCTCCGGCCTTTCCTCGCGCGTGTGCAGGGATGAGAGCGCCAGGCGCAGCCTGCGCTCGTTGCCGCTCCGCTGGGCGCGCTCGACGTACTGGCGCTCGCGGTCGATCTGCCCCTCGTGCTGCAAGGCGGCGATCTCGCGCGTACCGTACGGCTTGTCGGGGCGCAGGTCGTAGAAAGCTCGGCTCATCAGGGTCTCCTTCGGTCGGTACGACCCTAATGATAGCACATGATGCGTGCTAGTCGTCGTGGCGGCTGGCGATCAGCCAAATGACCCGGTCCAGCACCTCGCGGATCAGCCACAGGACAAGCGCGATGCCCAACACAAGAACGACCGCCTCATCCACGCTCAAAGCCTGTCAGACGTGAATGGCCCCGCCAAGGATCAGCAGGATCACTGCCAGAGCCCCGAAAATGCAGACGAACAGGATGAACGGATCGTTGTGCCGCCGAACGAGCCGATAGTAGGACCATCAGGCACACCACCCAACCACGAAGCCGACCGCAGCCAGCCCGATCCAGAACGCCCACGGGTTGACCAGCAGCGCAAGCGCAAGCGGGATCGCAACGAGCCATGCCCACCACGGGATGCGAATCGCCCAGTAGCGCCGCCGGTAGCGGTAACGGTACATCGGCTCCCGGCTCGGGCGATCGCGCCACGCCTCGTGAAGCAGCGCCTCGGGCTCGATGGGCTCGGGTGCGCGGCGGCGCTGACGCTCAGCTTGCTGCTCCAGGCGCTGGCGCTCGGCCTCCCGCGGCGGCAGCCAGATCTCAGTCACGGGCGGCCTCCCATTCGTAGGTGCGCTTGCGATCTGTGTCGTACCGGTGGACGAGACCCTTCTCGTACATGCCTTTGAGTTGGGTTTGGATGGAATTTGCGTCCTTGTAGCCCAGTTGCTGTGCGATGTCATTGGCTCGCATTCGCCCGCCGTGTTCGAGCACGGTGAGAATCTGCTGCTGCTGGCGAGTGATATGAGTGGGCTCTGCGGTCGGGGCTCCCAATGCCGCAAGCGCCCGTAGAAGCCGCTGGCGCTCGTTGTTGAGCGGCTTGAGCACTTCGAGTTGCCGGTCGACTTCCGCGAGGCGCTCACGTAGCGGACCAGTGAGATCGGGTGGGCCACTCTCAGGCATCGCGCACCGGGAACCGCTGGATGTAGCCCGGA
>JAFMSC010000299.1 GCA_017353825.1 Hyphomicrobiaceae bacterium
CTTCGGCCAGCGCGTGACCTCGGTGCGCAGCTACGGCAGCTACGCCTGTCGCAATATTATCGGCGACCCGCTCTGGCGCTATCGGCGCAGCGAGCACGCCATCGCCAACGCCGCCGACATCGCCGGGTTCACCCTTGCCGATGGCCGCGAGATCAGCATCCGACAGCACTGGAAGAGCGAGGGCGCAGAGGGCCGCTTCTTGCACGAGGCGCACGCCCGCGCCTGCTCTTATTTTCGCGCCGCGCTGGGGCCCGACTTCAACGACGCCCACCACGACCACTTCCACCTCGACCGCGGCCTGTTCTCTCGATGCACGTGATACGCCTGGGGGGACTGCCCCCCCGGGACCTCGGGACACTCCCACCCGCTTGGCGAGGTCTCAGATAGCGTCGCCGGCCAAGGCTCGGGCTCAGCTTATGGGATGACGGGTGCGCTACTTCGCGGCCGTGCGCGGCGGGTCCTTGACGTTCTCCACCTTATCGAACTCGACGTTGAGAGTGCCGGTGCCGCCCTTCTCGACGCGGCGGATGTATACGGTTTGAACGATGTCGCGGGTCTCGGGGTCGATCGAGACAGGCCCGCGCGGGCTTTCCCAGGCCATGCCCTTGGCGGCGCCGATCAGGCTCTCGCCGTCGGCCTTGCCGGCCGTCTTCTTCAGGGCCTCGTAGATCAGGTGCATGCCGTCCCAGCCGCCGACGGAGTAGACGTTGGGGTTGCGCCCTCCGAACTCGGCGTTGAACGCCTTCACGAACGCCCGGTTCATTGCCGAAGCGTGGTTGTGGTCGTAGTGATAGACGGTGATGATGCCGAGGCCAGCATCGCCCATGCTGGCGCGTGCCTCGTCTTCGGTCAGCTCGCCCTGGCCCAGCACCTTGGTCTTGCCGGGGTCGATGCCGCGTTCCCTCAGTGCCTTGGCGATCGCGGCCGGCTGCGCGCCGCCCGGCAGCCAGATGAAGATCGACTCCGCGCTGGCGTCCTTGGCCGCCTGCACGAACGCGGAGAAATCGGGGTTGGCCACGGGGAATCGCACGGCGCCGACAACCTCGCCCCCGGCCGCCTTGAAGGCGCGCTGGAAGGCCGCCTCAGCGTCGTGACCGGGGCCGTAGTCGGAGACCATGGTGTAGGTCTTACGGATGCCGCTCTTGTACGCCCACGTCCCGAACGCCTCTTGCAGCTGCGGGATGGTGAGCGACGTGCGCGCCATGTAGGGCGACTTGGTGATGATGATGGATGTGGCCGCGTTCATGACCACCATGAACTTCTTGGCCTCGGCCGAGACGCTGGCCGCGCCAAGCGCTTCGGGCGTCAGCGTGAAGCCGGCCAAGATGTCGACGCCGTCGCGCACCACCAACTCCTGTGCCAGTCGCTTGGCGACGTCAGGGTTTGGGCCGCCCGAGTCCTTGCGGATCAGCTCGATCTTCTTGCCGGCGACCGTGTCGCCCTTCTCTTTGATGTAGAGCTTGATAGCGTTGTCCATCTGGGCAGCCGTGTCGGCGAACTGGCCGGAATAGGCCATGATGAGGCCGATCTTGACGGTGCCCTCGGCCGCCCCCGGAACGGTCGCCAGGGCCGCAGCAGCGAGTACGCTCAGCACTCTGCGCATGTTGTCCTCCCCTTCTTTCGCGGCCCCTATGGCGGGTGCGTTGTCGTCGAAGGTAGTGACGGAAAGGCCACGGGTCAAATTTCACGCTGTGCCGGCCAGAGCATTGATTATGCTGGGCCCGCCGGCGCACGAGCGCGACGGGAAGATTGGCAACGGCCTCTCCCACCACTCCGAGTGGAAGATCGAGGGAATGATCCGTCCATGGAAAAGCTCCACGGCAAGACCGCAATCGTCACCGGCGGAGCGCATGGGCTCGGTCGGCAATTCGCTGCCGCCCTCACGGGCGAAGGTGCCACGGTCGCCATCCTCGACATCGCCGACGCCGAGGCCGTGGCGGCCGACCTCGCTGGCCGGGGCGGCAACAGCTGCTTCGGGCTGACGACCGACGTGAGCAGCGAGGCCTCGGTGCAGGCGGCGGTCGCAGCGATCCGCGCCAGGACCGAGCGGATCGACATCCTTATCAACAACGCCGCGGTGTTCTCGATGCTCCCGCCGGTCGGCTTCGCCGATATCGACGTGGCGCTGTGGGACAAGGTCATGGCTGTCAACCTGCGCGGGCCGTTCCTGATGGCCAAGCACATCGCCCCGGTTATGATCGCGCGCAAGTCGGGCAAGATCGTCAATATCGCCTCCGGTACTGCGTACAAGGGCATGCCCCTTATGCTGCACTACGTGACCTCCAAGGGCGGCGTGGTGGCCTTCACGCGCGCGCTCTCGCGTGAGCTCGGCGCCCACAACATTTGCGTCAACACGCTGGCGCCAGGGCTCACGCTGAGCGACTCGATCCTCGCCAACAAGGATCACCTGGGCTTCGCGCGCGACCCGGTTGTGGCAAGCCGCGCCATAAAGCGCGACGGCCATCCTCAGGACCTCGTCGGCGCCCTGATTTTTCTGTGCTCCCCCGACAGCGACTTCATTACCGGCCAGACCATCGCCGTGGACGGCGGATCGATCAACACCTGATGGTGCCATCTCAGACCTTCCGGGTCTCACCATTGGCGATGCGTGTCAGCAGCATTTGCGAGATAGTTGCAAAAAAAGAGCCGCCGCGCCTTATTTGCCGCCCATGGAACCCATAGCAACCTGGATGCATTGGCATCAAACGCGACCGGCGCCTGCCTTCGACGTGCGTCGCTGATGTCCTGCGACCGTCGCGTGAAACGGAGGAAGGGCCGCCCATGACCCGGCACATGACACGACAGCGCTCGCTCCAGCGCGCGACCATCGATGGTCAGAGATTCCTGGAGAATCGACTCCTGGACACTCGCCATCTCAGCCACGAGCTAGCGGCCCCCCTCTCGCCCGAAGACATGACGGTCCAGGCGATGGACGACGCGAGCCCCACCAAATGGCACCTGGCGCATGTCACGTGGTTCTTCGAGACGTTCATCCTCTCCAAGCATCTGCCCGGGTATCGCTTATTCGATGAGACGTTTAACTATTGCTTCAACTCCTATTATGAGAGCCAGGGCGTGCGGCAGCCGCGCCCGAAGCGCGGGCTTCTCACGCGTCCGTCCATCGATCGGGTCATGGCCTACCGCGCCCATGTGGATGATGGCTTGCGCACGCTCTTCGCCCGCGGCATCGATACTGAAGTCGCCCGCCTCATCGAGATCGGCATCAACCACGAGCAGCAGCACCAGGAGCTGCTGCTGACCGACATTCTCGCGCTGCTCGCCGTCAACCCCCTCCGCCCCGCCTACCGCGCGCCACGGGCGCAACCGGCCGCGGCCGAGTCTCAGCCCGCCCGCTGGGTCGATTTCCCCGGCGGCGTCGCCAAGGTCGGGCACTCCGGCGAGGGTTTCGCCTGGGACAACGAGGCGCCGCAGCACGAGGCCCTCGTCCACCCGTTCCGGCTAGCCGACCGGCTCGTTACAAACGGCGAGTGGCTCAACTTCATGGCTGATGGCGGCTACACCGCAGCCGAGCACTGGCTCGCCGACGGCTGGGCCACGGTCAATCGCGAGGGCTGGCAGGCCCCGCTCTACTGGGAGCGACGTGACGGGGCATGGCTTGCCATGTCGCTGGAGGGCCTCAACCCCCTCGACCACGCCGCGCCGGTCTGCCACGTCAGCTACTACGAGGCCGACGCCTTCGCCCGCTGGGCCGGCAAGCGCCTCCCCACCGAATTCGAGTGGGAAGTGGCCGCGCAAAGCGCGGGCCCTGGCAACGATGCGTCCGGCTCCCACTCGCTACGGCCGCTACCAGCTGGGCCTCCCGCCGAAGGGCTGCGCCAGGTGTACGGCCACGTCTGGCAGTGGACCCAGAGCTCCTATCTGCCCTATCCGGGTTACCGCCCGCCCGCCGGCGCGCTGGGCGAGTACAACGGCAAGTTCATGGTGAGCCAGCAGGTGCTGCGTGGCAGCTCCTGCGCCACGCCGGGCGGGCACTCGCGTACCACCTACCGCAACTTTTTCTATCCCCACCAGCGCTGGCAGTTCGTGGGCCTGCGCCTCGCCGCGGAGATCCAATAATGCCTACCTCACGCGCTAAGCGACCGCCCGGCCTTGCCAGGGCGGAGGGCGACGATTTTGCCGGCGCGGTGCTCGACGGCCTGTCGCGGCACCAGAAGAGCCTCCCGTGCCGCTTCTTTTACGATGCTGAGGGCAGCGCCCTGTTCGAGGAGATCACGCGGCTGCCGGAGTATTATCCGACGCGCACCGAGACGGCGATCCTGGAAGCGCATGCGGCGGAGATGGCGCAGGCCGTGCCGGCCGGCGGCATCCTCGTCGAGTTCGGCTCGGGATCGAGCACCAAGACCGAGATCCTGCTGCGGCAGCTGCCGCACGTTAAGGCCTACGTGTGCGTTGATGTGTCGGAGAGCGCGCTTCTTGCGGCGCGCGACCGCCTCGCTGAGCGCTTTCCCGCGCTCGACGTGCGGCCGATCATCGGCGACTTCTCGCGCCCCGTTTGCTTCCCCGCCGACCTCGCCGATCAGCGCAAGACCGGCTTCTTTCCGGGTTCCACCATCGGCAACCTCGCGCCCACCGAAGCCGTGCGCCTGCTCGGCACGTTCCGGAGCGGGCTCATGCCGGAAGGGCACCTGATCGTCGGCGTCGACCTCATGAAGAGCGCCCGCAAGCTTGTCCTTGCCTACAATGACGCCCAGGGCGTCACCGCGGCCTTCAACCTCAACCTCTTGGCCCGCATCAACCGCGAGCTGGCCGGCACCTTCGACCTCGCCGCCTTCGAACACGAGGCGGTCTACAACCCGCGCGAGGGCCGCATCGAGATGTACCTTAAAAGCACCTGCCGCCAGGTCGTGACGGTGCACGGCCGCCGCTTTAGCTTCAAGTTCGGCGAGCGCATCCACACGGAGAACTCCTACAAATACGGCATAGATCAGTTCCACACCCTGGCCCGCTCGGCCGGCTGGCGGCCCGGCCGCGTCTGGACGGACCGCGGCGGCCTGTTCAGCGTGCACGAATTGGTCGGGCCGTAGGAGGGATCAAGGGGCAAACTCGCACGAACGGCGCGCGGGCCTACCGCCTCGGGGCCGGAGCCGAATGATCTGCCGCCAATGTCGAGACCTTGGCCCGATACGGACTTGCGGGGTAAGCGCCGAGCACATGCACCTCGGCGGAGAAGAACCCCAGCTCCTCCAGGGCGCGTGCCAGGGGGGGATCGTCCGGGTGGCCCTCGACGTCGGCGTAGAACATGGTCGCCACGAAGCGGCCGTCGAGCTGATAGCTCTCCAGCTTGGTCATGTTGACGCTGTTGGTGGCGAAGCCGCCCAGCGCCTTGTAAAGCGCGGCGGGCACGTTGCGCACGCGGAAGATGAAGGTGGTGACGATGGGCCCGTCGCCGCCCTTGGCGTTGCCGGGCTCCGCGGCCAGCATCACGAAGCGGGTGGTGTTGTGCTGCTCGTCCTCGATATCATGCGCGAGGATCTTGAGCCCGTAAACCTCGGCCGCAAGCGAGGACGCGATGGCCGCCAGGCTCGGGTCGCGCGCCTCCGCCACCAGCCTCGCCGAGCCCGCCGTGTCGGCCTCCG
>JAFMSC010000300.1 GCA_017353825.1 Hyphomicrobiaceae bacterium
CCTTCTGCCGGTGGCCTTTTGCCGGTGGCCTTTTGCCGGTGGACTGGGGACTTGATGATGAACCGGTCGCGCTTGCCGGTGGTGAGTTGATAGCCCTTCTGTGACACGCCATAGGCGGTCTGGCCAGGCCCAGCTCCAGATCGGCAAGCTTCTCCTCTTCTGCGCCAGTTAGCTGTCACCCGCAAGGCCAGGCCAGGCGCGCCGGCGAAGACAAGCCACCGGCGAGGCCACCTGTGAAGCTCCTCCCATTGCCAGCCCCAATGCTGAGGCCCTGGCAGGCGCGCCCTTAGAACGGGGCCACGACCACCCCCCACGGGTAGCGCCCGACCTTGATCGATCGCACGACGCGCAGTTTGTCCACATCTATCACGGACACGTCGTTCGAGGCACCGTTGGTGGTGAACAGAAGGCGCTCGTCGGGCGTGAACGCCAGCTGCCATACGCGCTGGCCCACGAGCAGGTACTTCTCCACCTTGAGCGTCGCGGTATCGACCACGGCCACCCGGTTGGCAGGCCCCAGCGCCACGAAGGCGCGTTTGCCATCCTTGGTGATGCGCACCCCGACGGCCTGGATGGCGTCCTGGTTGACGCCGGGGATCTGGAACTCCACCTTGCCAACGACCGTGTGCGTCTTGGCATCGATCACGGTGACCGTGCCGCCGATCTCGGCGCTCACCCACACCTGGCTGCCATCGGCCGTGAACTCGGCCACCCGCGGCCTGGTATCCACCAGCACGTTGTTGGTGGCCTTGTTGGTTTCGGTGTCGATGAAGTGCGCCATGTTCGTCGTTTCCGACGTGTTGACGAGCACCTTGCCGTCCGGGCTGATGCCCATACCTTCAGGCTCGACCCCGACAGGGATCTCGGCCAGCACCTTGTCGGTATTGATGTCAACCACGGTGACCAGGTTGTCATCCTCGTTGGCGATGTAGAGCGGGTTTCCGGTCGGGTGCAGGATGAACAGCTCCGGGTCCGGCCCTGAGGGGAGCGTCTTCACGTACTCCAGGCTCTTGGCATCGAACACCTGCACGTTGTTGTCGTCGCTGGCGCAGATCATGAGCCACTTGCCGTCTTTCGACAGGGTCACCCCGCGCGGCCGCTGCCCGACCTTCACGGTCTTCACCGCCTCCATCTTGTCGCTGTCGATAACGGTGACGGTGTTGTCCTTCTCGCTGGTGACGTAGACGGTATAGGCGCCGGCCGGCATGGCAAGCATCAGCCAGCACCCCAGCGTCAAGGCTACCACCATGCCGCCCTTAAACTTGCCCACACTCACCTCCACCACGCCCTATTGCCCATTGCCCTATTGCCTCGCAGCGTACGCCTTGCACGCACTCTCAGGCCTGTCGATCCCCAGCGTGTCGAGCTCGGAGAACTGGTGCAGAAACCCCGGCTGCGGCGACACCGTCACCGGCAGCTTGGGCGTGCCCACCAAGATCGGCTGGCGCAGCTGGCCGTTCCAATCGCGATAGCTGAGCTTGCGCCCCTTGAACGCCGCGAGCTCGAACGCCGGCGACTTCAGGTAGGCGATCAGAGCCTCCGGCTTGGTGGACTTGGCGCGCGTGGCAGCCTCGCCCACCGATCGCACCGCCACCCACACGTCGTAATCGAGCGGGCGCATGGGCCGCTTGGCGAGGCGCTGGAAGCGGTTCTGGAACTGGGTCGCGCCCCACAGCTCCAGCGCCGGATGCCAGCTCATGGGCGCCAGCCCCTGCGTGCCCGCCACCGGCCGCGCCTCCCAGGTCCGGAAGGGGAAATACTCGCCGAACTGGCCGTCCTCGTCGGCCACCAGCAGCACGTCGTAGGACGGCGCGTTCTGCGTGAAGCTTGGGATCTGCTGCTGAATTTGCTCATAGCCCCCGTCGGAACGCCGGCCGCCGGTATCGATGTTGAAGGTGCGCTCATCGACGATCTTGCCACCAAAGCGCTTGGCGGCGCGTCGCAGCGCCTCGGCGAAGGCCCCATCGTCGCGCCCCGTACCCCGCACCAGCAACCAGCGCCGCCACTGCTTCCACACCAGGTACTGCGCCAGTCCGTCCGCGAGCATGCTGCGCGACGGCGCCGTGTGCATGACGTTGGGGCGGCAGTCCGCCTCGCGCAGCCGGTCATCGCTCGAGCCGGCATTGATGATGAGGGCCTCGCGCCCCTTCAGCGCGTCGGCCAGCGCCAGCACCGTCTCGGCGCTCGCATCGGCCACCACAAAGCCGGCGCCGGCATCCACGCGCTTGCCTACCTCAGCGATCAGTTCTGGAACTGACCCGCTCTGCACCACGTCGAGCGTGAATTCCTGCTTCAGGAAGTGCCCCGTGGTGTTGTCATCGTTGATGGCAAGCCGCGCCCCCGCCACGCCGTCGTCGGGCGGCGGGAAGTCGAGCAGCGACAGCGGCGCCGGCCGATCGCGCTCTTCGCGCGCCAGCACGATCGCGATCTTTTGGACGTCGGCCGCGTCGTTCGAGCCCTTCGCCTGCGCGGCGGCCGGCTCAGGCGAAACCATCGCCACAAGCCAGAGCGGCGTTGCGAGCACGGTGGCAACCACGACCGCCTGCCAGCTCAAGGCGCCCTTCCGCCAGCGCGCTCGTTCTCCCATCGTGGGCCTCTTCGCGACTTTCGGTTGCGGGATTGAGGTCGCGGGTGCCAGCGAGCGGCTCGCGGTCGCCGGCAACCTTCCCGGCAACTCCCGGCAACCTCCATGACATTGCTTAGGGCGCAGTTTATCAAGTTGGCCCGTCTAGGCCACCCGCGATGCTGGGCCCGGCCTGCGCCCGGCGCGGGCCATCGCCGCGGCGTTTCCGAAATCTTCAGGCAAGATGGCCCCTAGCCTGGCAGGGCCGGCCCGCGGCCGGCAACCCGGAGTTTACGCCCATGCGCCGCTTCCTCGCTTTGCTGGCCGCAACGCTGTTGACCGCTGCTGGAGCTCAAGCCGCACCAAAGGCCGCGGTCTTCCCGTTCGAGCTGATCGACGACAGCCTCGACGGCCAATACCTCGGCGCGCGTGCCGAGGAAGAGGAGCGGCTCGCTCTGGCGACCGCCGAGCTGCGCAAGCTCGTGGCGCAGGAGGCAGGCTACGATGTGGTCGATTTGGGCCCGCTCAAGTCCGAGATCGAAAAGGCCGCCCCGCTCTACAAGTGCAACGGCTGCGAGGTTGAGTTGGCTCGCAAAGCCGGCGCCGAGTTCGCCATAACCGCGGCGGTGCGAAAGTACACCAACCTGCTCTTGAGCCTTCACATTTATGTGACAGAGGTGAGCACCGGAAAGCTTACCAAGATGTATCGCATCGACATCCGCGGCAACACCGACGAATCGTGGCTGCGCGGCGTGCGTTGGCTGGTGGCGAGAGGCCTTGTCGGTAGTTGAGCCTGTCACCAGCAAGGCCTCCGCCACGAGCGTTGTCGGTGCCGCCAGCGACCCACGTAATCCGTTTGCCCGTGGCCGGGAAATGCCGCATATTGCGCGCGATGGCGCGCCGGGTTGCGGCGCGCACCGCCGAATTAGGGCCAATGGAGAGGAAACTATGGAGCAGACCTGGAGCAAGCCCCTGGTGACGGAAGAGGAAGTGGGTCTCGAGGTGACGAGCTACGTCTCCGCCGAGATCAAGGACGCCTGACCTTCCGTAGCCTACAATCGCAAGCCTTGATTGGCACCGGCGTCCGGCACGTGGCCGGACGCGCGGTGCGTTTTGCTCGCAGTCGCGCTCGGCTGCAGCCAGGTAAAGGTCTCATCGACTGCCGCCCGATTCCTCGGGCCTTGGCAGCGCTTGGCCAGCTCCCACCGAGGTGCTCTGACCCGTGAGCGATGCCGCCCGCATGCCGCTGCCCTCCGGCCCGTCGGCCGTACCATCGGCCGCCAGGGCGCAGTGCCAGCGTGCCCCGCTTGGGCTGCTTGCCGAATTGACGCACCGCTGCCCACTGCAGTGCCCCTACTGCTCCAACCCCCTCGCACTCGAAGGCGCGGGCGCGGAGCTCGATACGGCCACCTGGCAGCAGGTCCTGCGCCAGGCCTTGGATCTCGGCGTGCTGCAGCTGCATCTGTCGGGCGGCGAGCCGACCCTGCGCCGCGACCTGGAAGAGATCGTCGCCACCGCATCCAAGCTGGGCCTCTACACCAACCTCATCACGGCTGGCGTGCTGCTCACCGGACAGCGCCTCGAGGACCTGGCTGCGCGAGGCCTCGACCACGTCCAGATCTCGATCCAGGATGTGGAGCCCGCCAACGCCGACCGCATCGCCCACTATGAAGGCGCGCACGTCAAGAAGCGCCAGCTTGCCCACTGGGTGCGCGAGGCGGGCCTTGCCCTCACCATCAATGCGCCGGTGCACCGACAGAACCTCGACCGCCTTCCCGGCATCATCGACTTCGCTGTGGAGGTTGGCGCCGGACGGCTCGAGGTGGCCCACGTGCAATACTACGGTTGGGCGCTGCGCAACCGCAAGGCGCTGATGCCGACGCGCAGCCAGGTTAAGCGCAGCATGGACGTGGTGGAGGGCGCGCGGGAGCGCCTTAAAGGCATCCTCGTCATCGATTGCGTGGTGCCTGACTATTACGCCACCTGGCCGAAGCCGTGCATGGGCGGCTGGGGCCGCGGCATCGTCAATGTGACGCCCTCCGGCAAGGTGCTGCCCTGCCACGCCGCCGAGACCATCCCCGGCCTCGTCTTCGACAACGTGCGCGACAGGCCGCTGGCCGAGATCTGGCTAAATGGCCAGGCCTTTGAGAAGTTCCGCGGCACCGACTGGATGCAGGAGCCGTGCCGCAGCTGCGAACGGCGCGAGATCGACTGGGGCGGCTGCCGCTGCCAGGCCTTCGCGCTGGCCGGGGATGCCGCCGCCGCCGATCCGGCCTGCGTCAAGTCCCGGCACCACGCCGAGATGGTCGCGCTCGCGGAACGCGAGGCGGACCAGCCCGCGCCAGCGTTCGCTTACCGGCGTCCCCTTAAACCCGCGAAGCCGGCCGTCGCAGAAACCTCTTGAGAAAGCCCGCGAGAAGGCCCATGAGCGTGGCGCCGCGCCCAGCACAGGCGCGGCCGGAGCGGTCCGCAAGCAAGGCAGGCACCGAAGAACTCGGGAGAGACCATGACGAGACTGGTTTTTGGCGCTGCCCTTTTCGCAGCACTGGCGGTCCCGGCGGCGGCCGTGGACGTGGAGAACGGCAAGGCGATCTTCAACAAGTGCCGCGCCTGTCATCAGATCGGCGAAGGCGCCAAGAACATGGTGGGGCCCGTCCTCAACGGTCTTTTTGGCCGCAAGGCGGGCAGCATTGCAGGCTTCAACTACTCGGAGGCCAACAAGAGCTCCGGCATCACCTGGGACGAGCCCACCTTCCGCGAGTACATCAAGAGCCCCAAGGCCAAGATCCCCGGCACCAAGATGGTGTTCGTGGGCATCAGCGACGACCAGGATATCGACGACCTCGTCGCTTTCCTCAAGCAGTTCGACGCTGAGGGCAAGAAACAGTAGGGTGGGTTGAGAAAGTCGGGTTAACATGAAAGACCGGGTTGTTGGGCACGAAGGGATCGTGCCGGCCGCCCTGGGGTTTGGCCGGTGATAGCGTGGCTCGGCTGAGACCGCATCAGCGGGTGGCAGCGCCGGCGGGCA
>JAFMSC010000620.1 GCA_017353825.1 Hyphomicrobiaceae bacterium
CGCGCGCAGCGCCGCGTTTTTGGCCTCCGTGGGGGCTAGCGCCAGTTGACGCGCCGCCGCGCGGGCCGCCGTGCTGATGGCGTGCATGGTCTCGGCCACA
Organism: Hyphomicrobiaceae bacterium; assembly: GCA_017353825.1. Taxonomy (GTDB): domain Bacteria; phylum Pseudomonadota; class Alphaproteobacteria; order Rhizobiales; family Hyphomicrobiaceae; genus AWTP1-13. Next base: position 101 of record JAFMSC010000620.1, read on the forward strand.
CCCTGGCCGGCCTCCGCCGCTCTTGCGCTCGCCGCCGTCATGTCTCGCTCGGCCTTTCTGGCTCAGCTCTTGCTCAGCACCATGTCGTCGCGGTGGACCAGCTCGGTGCGGCCCGCGTGGCCCAGGATAGCGGCGATCTCGCCACTCTTGCGTCCGATGATACGCGTCGCGTCGGCCCGTGCATAGGCGATGAGCCCGCGGCCAAGCTCTCGCCCGTCGGCGGCGCGGATTATCACAGCATCACCCCGCTCGAAGGTGCCCTCCACGCGCGTCACCCCGGCCGGGAGCAGGCTCTTGCCCGACGCCAACGCTCTCTCGGCCCCGGCGTCGATCTCAACGCTGCCCTTGGGTTCGAGCTGCCCGGCGATCCAGCGCTTGCGCGCCGCGACGGGATCGGAGTGGGCGATGAACCAGGTGCACGGCGTCCCCTGCGAGAGGGCGCGCAGCGGATGCGTGACCTTGCCCGAGGTGATCACCATGTTGGTGCCGGAGGCAAGCGCGATCTTGCCGGCCTCGATCTTGGTCACCATGCCGCCGCGCGACAGCTCGCTGCCGACGCTGCCGGCCATGGCCTCAATTTCGGGCGTAATGGCGCGCACCTCGTCGAGGCGGTGGGCATCAACGCCGCTGCCGGGCGGAGCGGTGTAGAGGCCGTCAACGTCGGAGAGCAGAACCAGGCAGTCGGCGCTCATCATGCTGGCGACGCGGGCGGAGAGGCGGTCGTTGTCGCCGTAGCGGATCTCACTCGTGGCGACGGTGTCGTTCTCGTTGACAACCGGCACGGCGCAGTGCGCCAGCAAGGTGGCAATGGTCTGGCGCGCGTTGAGGTAGCGCCGGCGCTCCTCGGTATCGCTCAGAGTAAGCAGGATCTGCGCGGCCGTGAGGCCATGCGCCCTCAGCACGGTCTGGTAGGCACCGGCCAGCGAGACCTGCCCCACCGCCGCGGCGGCCTGCGACTTCTCTAGCTCCAGCGGGCCGGACGAGAGGCCGAGCATGTGGCGCCCCAGTGCGATGGCACCGGAGGAGACCAGGATCACTTGCTTGCCGGCGCGGGCGAGGTCAGCCACATCCTGGGCGAGGGAGGCGAGCCAGCCGGCGTTGAGCTCGCCTAGTCTGCGGTCCACAAGCAAGCTTGAGCCGATCTTGACGACGACGCGCCTGGCCGCGGCCCACTGCGGGCGGGTCTTGGGGAGCGGGTGGGGCGTGGTCATGGGTAGGGGCGGGGGGCACGCTGCCGGTTCGGTGGCTGGGTTGCGGCCCTTCTCTATCAGACAATTGGCCGTTGCGGCAGAGCCCCACGCAGGTCGCGCTGGCGGGGTCTGGGGCACCTGGCGCACCAGCTTCGCAGGTTGCGCAAGAAACACTTGCGAGCTGCAAGCCCTGAGGCTACGTGAGGCGGCTCTGGAGAGGTGGCAGAGCCTGGTTGAATGCACCGCACTCGAAATGCGGCATACCCGTAAGGGTATCGGGGGTTCGAATCCCCCCCTCTCCGCGCCCGCCCATTTTCCGCCCACGTGCCATGGCGTGCCATGCCCAGCCAAATAGCCCCATTCCATCGAGGTTTCTAGCGTCCACAGCCCTGGACCTAGCGGGCATGCCGTGCCATGGCATAATCACGTAATGACAGGGTAAGTGGGGGACGGTAGTGGGGGACGGTAGTGG
>JAFMSC010000301.1 GCA_017353825.1 Hyphomicrobiaceae bacterium
ACTCGCCGATGAAGGCGTCGAGCCTCAGCTTGCGCAGATCGGCATCGGGCGTGGCACAGACCTCGCGCAGCACCGTCATGAGGTCGGCGCGGCGCGCGCGACCCTCGACGAAGATGCCCGTCACGCGCGGCTCGATGCGCGCCGGCCCCAGCATCAAGTCGACGATGTTGGCGAGCGCCTTGCCGACGGAATAGACCCCGCCGACCAGCAGCTCCGCCAGAATGGCGCGGATGTGCTCGTCGATGTCGGCGGGCACGCCCTGCTTGCCGCGCTTGATGTTGACCAGGGCAGCGAGCAAGTGGCGCTCCCCGCACGGCCTGCGGTATTCCTGCTCCATCAGTTCGTCGATGTGGAGCAGCATCTCGTCCGTCATGCGCTGGGCCGAGATGGTCAGCTCGCGTGCGCGCACGATGTTGAGGAACACCTCGCGGAACGCCGCCTGTGTCCAGGCCTCAACCGTCAGCACGGGCTTCTCGTGCTCCAGTACGGGCTCCAGCCGGGCGAGCCAGTCGGGCGGCACGTCGGTCAGCTCCAGGCGGGCGAAGGAGGCGGCGATCGCCGTGGGCGATACCCGGTCCGGGCCGGGCAAGCCGAAGAAGTGCCTAGCGATGACGACCGGAACCACGAGGGCAAGGTCGCGCACCAGGTCCATGCGTCCACACGGCAGCAGACGCGCGAGGATGTTCTTGGCGATGTCAGCGGCCGCGGTTTCCAGATCGGCGGCCAGGTCGCGCGTACCGCCGTCGGTGAGCGCGCCCAGCGCCCGCGTCAGCAGCGCCATGCGCTCGATGCGCACGGGGTCGTTGGCAGGCAGGCCCACCAGCATCGATTTGCCGTGGGTGATCGCCGCGATGTGCTCGCGGTAGTGCTGCACGCCGAACGTGGCCTCCTCGCCCAGCACCGCGGCCACGTCATCGTAGCGGCCGACGAAGGCAGCATATGTCGGCTGCGTGGCCGTGTGCGTGTCGCGCCGCTCCGTGAACCTGAAGCGGACCACGCGCGCCTCGCCCTCAAGGAGCTGCTGGCCAAGCAGGCCGAGGCGGCGCTCGGAGAACAGCGAGGGCGTCTGGGGCACCGCCGGGTTCGGCGTCATGTACGGGCGGTCGATGTCAATGGCGGCGCGGAGGCCGGCGTCGTCGACACCCATGGTGAGGCTGCCGTCGGCGGCGGGCTTGGGTGCCGGCACATAGCCGTCCTCGAAGCGCGGCTCGAAGGCCTTGCCCTCGGCGATGCCCGTCAGGGCCTTGAGGCTCGGCACGAAGAAATAGTCGCCGCCGCGCGTGATCACGAAGCGGGGGATGTGCGTCAAGGCCGCCGGGCTGCCCGGCACTTGGAACGCGTCGGTGAGGGCCCCGGCGTTGGCTCCCGTGATCGGGCACTTGTCGAGCCCCGCCTGGCCGAAGATCTCGCCGCCGTTGATCCACTCGCGCTGGATGAACTCGAACTGCGCGTCGATGCGCGCCTGGTAGCAGACGAAGAACAGGCCGCGCTCCTCGCCGTCCCAGTCCTCCGGGCGCTCCACGAGGGGGCCGCCGTAGGGGATCGACTGGCGCAAGATACGGTGGCGCTTGGCAACGTCGCGCAGCTGCTGGTCGCGCGGGTTCACGCGCCGCACGTGCGAGCCCACCGGACACTTGAGGCCGTGCGGGTCCTCCGAGTGGAAGCGGAAATCGTTGATGAGGTGGCGCTCGTTGGCGCCGTACCATTTGGGCTGGCGCGGATGGTGCACGAGGGGTGCGCCGTTCTGCCAGCGGCCAAGCATCTGCGCGCCCAGGAGCTGCCGGTGCTCCTCGTCGCGCGCCCGCTCCTTGAGGTAGTGATGGAAGCCCACGACGTCCTGGGCGAGCTTGCGGAACACCATGTAGGTGCCGTTCGTGCGCAGCTCCGGGTTGGCCGGCTGGATCGCTGTGAGGCCGTCCTCGTCGGGCGGCCCGAGGAAGACCTCGCCGGGCGCCACCGGCGCCCATGTGCCGTCGCGCCGCGGCGTGCCGCCTCCAGGCGGCGGTGGTGCGAGGCCCAAGTCCACGAACGGTTGGCTGAGGCCGTCACGGAACCCGAAGTGCTCGACGCGGTACGTCGCGCCCCTGACCTGCCGCAGCGGCGTCAAGCCTACCTCCAGCTGCAGGATGCGCAAGCCTGAGGCCGCCTCGATGTCAGCGATCTCGACGGGATGCTGCTCGCCGCTCTGGGCGAGCCTATTAGCGAGGGCGACGGTATTGGTGTAGAGGCTGGGCACAGCCTCTACAGCGGCTGCGCCGTTGCCAGAGGCCACGTCTGCGCCGGCGAGGCTGGCGGACACGAGGATGCCGATCAGGCCGTGGACGTCACGGTGACCGAGCCAGCCGTGCCACAGGCTCGGCGCCGAGTCGGCGACATCGCCAAGCAGATGCGCGCGTGCCGCCATGCCCTCCTTGAAGGCCTCGGGGAAGGTCTCCAGCGTCACGGGGTCGACCTTCACCTCCCTGAGGCCTGCCCATGTGAAGGCGATCGTGAAGCCCACCTGGGGCTGCCCGCTTGTGCGCTCCGGCAGAATGCGCACCTCGGGCGACTTAAGCACGTCGAGCAGGCTGGCGGCGCCGGCAACCCTGGGGCTCGGCGCGCCGGACGGGGCTGCGCCGGCCCGACGGCGCACGAAATCTCGGAACTTGTCGGGATCGGTGATGCAGAAGAACGCATAGGCCGCGACCTGCGGTCGGGCGCTGCGGACGATGCCGTGCTGAATGTCGCCCGGCGAGACCAAAACGCGCGTGCTCATCATCTGGGTCACGATTTTCTCAAGTCCGCGCTGCGGCTGCTCTGGTCCTCGTCGTAGGTGCCGCCGATGGCCGGGAAATCCGCCGTATAGGCCTGGTTCTCGACGATGAACTTGTCGAGCAGGTCCTTCACGCCCTCCACCGACGTGCCGTCGGGGTTGCGCGTGGCGCGCACGAACGAGGCGAAGCGGTCCTTGAAAACCTTGAGCTGGTAGACCCTGGGGACGGTCATGCCGGGATAAGCGTTGAAGAAAGCGTCGGTCTCGATCTGGTAGCGCTTGGCATATTGCCAGAACGCCTCGAAGTCCATGGAGCCGCCTTCCGGGTAGCCCTCGCAGTTGCCCCACACGCGATCGACATCCTTACCCAGGAAGTTGGAGAACTCGCGCAGGTAGTCCTTCATGTCGCCGTCGAAATAGGAGGTGAAGAACAGCCAGGAACGGAAGCCGTAATCGTGCGTCGGCTGCTGGTCGACCGGCGTGTAGGGATCAAGCACCGGTGGGGCAGTGGGCGGAAACACCGAGCCCTGCAGGTACTGCTCCGGCCGCAGGATCAGCCAGCCGGCGAAGTGGATGGTGGGGATAAGGCTGATCGGGGTGTTGAGCCCGCGGTCGACGCGCCGCTGGATCGAGCCCAGCTCGGAGCGCAGCCGCTCCTCGTACGTGCGCCGCTGGCCGGGAATCGGGCCGGGCGTGATCGGCGTCAGCAGGACCAACTCCGTCACGCCACCCACGAATTTGGATTGCGCCCATTGATACGCCTTCACAAGCTCCTCCTCCAATCCTGCGGTGCCCGGCGGGAAGCCCCCGTCCGGCACCGACCCCGCCGGGGCGGGTTGACGGCGGTCTGAGGTTGGGGCTGCAGGTGCGGCAGCTATCAGACCCACCGGTCCCTGCGGGCGCTCCGAGTTTGACGCCACGACGGCAGCGCCCAGTGACGGGGGCGATGGGAATTGTGGGGTCAGAGCCTGCGCGTCTGAGCTCGGTTCCGCCCACTCGAGCGGTTGCTGCTCCAGATCGCCCGGGCTTGGCTCGGATGCGTCCTGGAACGCCTCGACGGCCGGTTCCCACGGCACAGGCGCCGCCTCAGGCGCTGGCCTCTCTGCTGGCCCAGGCTCGGTGAGTGGCTCAGTTGGCTTCGCGTTGCGCCCCGTCGCCGGCGCGAGCCGCGCGCGCGCGCGGAGTACCCATTCCGGCGCTCCGCCGGCGCCGCCGTTGAGCCGCTCAGAGAACAAGCCGATGATGGAATTCCAAAGGTTCATCGCGCCGGCCGTAACCCGTCCAAGACGCCATTACGAACACCCAGCCCTCCTGCCCTCCTGCCGATCAGGCGGCGGGACTGGTGGGTGACCAAAGCATCGAGCGCCGGTCTTGGGCGGATTTCGCCGCCAGCCAACACCCGCGAACGGCGACCCGCGTGCCGTCAGCCGAAAGCGCAGCTGCGTGCCCCAGATGACGCGCCGGCGACTCGCCTCAACAAGAAGGGCCCCCATCACGGTTTATCCGCTCCTGGGGGGCGGGTGCGCGCCTAAGACGTGCGGGCACCGGCTTTGCCCTCCTATCTCATCCGCGCCTTTGCCTGCAGGCGCAAGGCAGGCGCGGGTGAGAGAAACGAAAGGCAGCACTATACACCCACCGACGACCTCCACAATATGTACGCTGAGGTTACACCCGGCTGACACCGCGCCGATCGCGATCGCCTTTTGTCGTGCGATTTCCCAATCCATGGACCAATTTCATACCCGCTTTTGACACCCGTTGGGCCAGTCACGTGCTGCAGCCGCTATTTCTGCTTCCCGCCGCCGAGGCGATGGGGTTCTTTAGGCCATGCAGCTTCGCGTCGCCCGTCCGGCGGGATAAGATCGGCGAACGGACCTGAAACCACAGCCTAGCAGGAGTCGCTCGCCATGTCGGGCACCGTCGATCTTCGCAACCGCTGCGCCCTTGTCACGGGAGCGGGCCGCGGCATCGGCCGGGCGATCGCGCTGGCCTTGGCCGAGGCCGGGGCCGGCGTCGCCGTCAACTACCGCGAGCGCCGGCCGGAGGCGAACGCCGTCGCCGAGGCCATCCGCAACCGCGGTGGCAAAGCCGTGGCGGTAGAGGCGGATGTCTCGGACGGCGGCGCGGTGGCCGCAATGGTGGCGAGGGTGGAAGGGCAACTCGGGCCGATCGATATTCTTATCAACAATGCCGGCGTGGCGTTGCGGCGCGGCCTCGACGACCTGACCGAGGCGGAGTTCGATCTCACCCTGGCCGTGAACCTCAAGTCCGCCTTCCTCCTAACCCAGGTTGTGCTGCCGCACATGCGCCGCCAGCGCTGGGGGCGCATCGTCAACATCTCCTCGGGCGCCGCCCGCGCGGCCGGCGTTGTGGGCATTCATTACAACGCGTCAAAGGCTGGCATGGAGGGGCTCACGCGCGGCTACGCGGCGCGCCTCGTGAAGGAGGGCATCACCGTCAATGCCGTGGCGCCCTCGCTGATCGAGACCGAGATGATCGCCTCGTCCGCCGAGGCCGCTGCCAAGGTGCATGTGGGCCGCCTCGGCTTGCCGGAGGAGGTGGCGCAGGCTGTACTGATGGTGATCACAAACGCCTACATGACCGGACAGACCGTGCCGGTGAACGGCGGCATGCACTTCAACTAGGTTGCCCTTGTCGTTGCCCTTGTCGTTGCCCTTGTCGTTGCCCTTGTCGTTGCCCTTGTCGAACCTGATAGTCCCGCGCAGGCGATCAGAGGAGACGGGTAGCCGCGTGTCACGCACGTCCCCACGCCCTGATTGTTACCATCTAAGGCGGCGAGAGCCGGATTGGGCTCCAGCCACCGATC
>JAFMSC010000302.1 GCA_017353825.1 Hyphomicrobiaceae bacterium
TATAAGAGACCGCCGCCGCGCCGGCCGCGGCGCGCCGCGGGGCTGACCGCCATGCGCCTGCTAGCTTGGCCGCTCGCCATCTTCGGCCTGCTGACGCTGTTGTTCGTTTTCGCGCTGCGCAGCGGAGACCCGTCGCGGCTGCCCTCCGCCCTGATTGGCAGGCCGGCGCCGACCACGATGCTGCCGGCGCTGGAGGGCCTCAGCGACGGGGCCAATGCCGTCCCCGGCATGTCCGCCGACGACCTCAAGAGCGGGCAGGTGACGGTGGTGAACTACTGGGCGTCCTGGTGCGGCCCCTGCCTGTTCGAGCATCCGCAGCTGATGGCGCTCAAGGAACGCTCGGGGGTTCGCCTCCTCGGCATCAGCTATAAGGATCAGGCCGCCAATGCGCGCCGTTTCCTCGGCCGCTATGGTAATCCCTTCGCCGCAGTTGGCGTCGACGCCGACGGCCGCGCCGGCATCGAGTGGGGCGTTATCGCCGTGCCCGAGACGTTCGTCGTCGATGGCCGGGGTGTCGTGGTCTACAAGTATACAGGGCCGATCTCGCCCGAATCTCTGGAGACGTCGGTCATGCCTGCGATCCGCTCGGCCCAGGCCCGCTCGCAGGCGAATTGAGGTCGGGCTGCCCCGCCGCACGGCTGGATGGCCAAGCATCATATCCCCCACGACGGCAGCGATCGAAGAGCCGGTCGGCACGCCGAGGCGGCATGAGCCGGGTCGGGGCAGGCCAGCCGCGCCTTTGAGCTTGCCGCGAACGGGGAAACCGAATGTCATGGGCATTTTGGGGCCAGACCGTTCGCGTCCTTTCTGGGTGCCTTACCTCGACGTCGGATGGGAGGGTCTGACCCCTTCGCAGGCTGGGGAGGGATGCATCGTGAAGTTCGGGATCTTCGAGCACATGGATGACAGCGGCGCGCCGCTGGGCGACCAGATCGCCGGCCGCATGCAGCTGGTTGAGGCCTACGACCGCTTCGGCTTCTACGCCTACCACCTCGCCGAGCACCACGGCACACCGCTCGGGCTCGCGCCATCGCCCGGCCTGTTCATGGCTGCCGTGGCCCAGCGCACGCGGCGCCTGCGCTTCGGCCCTCTGGTCTATCTGCTGCCGCTTTACCATCCGCTGCGTCTGATCGAGGAGATCTGCATGCTCGACCACATGAGTGGCGGGCGCCTGGAGCTGGGCGTGGGCCGCGGCGTGTCGCCCATCGAGGTCGGCTTCTATGGCGTCGATCCCGCCGATGGCCCCCGCCAGTTCCCGGAAGCGCTGCACGTGATCAAGCAGGGTCTGACTTCGGATGCGCTCTCATTCAAGGGCGCGTTCTACGAATTCACCAACGTGCCGATGGTGCTGAAGCCGGTGCAGAAACCACATCCGCCGCTGTGGTACGGTCTCAACACGCCCGAGGCCACCGTCTGGGCCGCCAAGGAGAAGGCCAACATCGCCACCTTGGTTCCGGCACCCGCAGCGCGGCGTGTCGCCGACCGCTTCCGGGCCGAGTGGGCCAGGAACGGGCATCCGGCCGAGCCGGCGCCGCTCGTAGGCCTCATCCGGCACATGGTGCTGGCCGAGACCGAGGCCGAAGCGCGCAACGTTGCCGAGCGTGCTTACCGGCGCTGGCACCGGCACTTCGAGCTGCTGTGGGTCCAGCGCGGGATCAAGATCTCCATGGCCGTACCGCTGCCCTCCGAGATCGGCCCGCTGCTCGGTTCCGGCGCGGCGTTCGCCGGCACCGCGGTCGCGGCCAGGAGCTACATCGCCGAGCAGATCGAGACGTCCGGGGCCAACTACTTCGTCTGCGACATCACCTTCGGCGACATCACCCTTGCAGAGGCGATGCGCTCGGTGGAGCTGCTGGGCCGCCAGGTGATGCCGCATTTCGCCGGGTGAAGGGGTGAGACCCTCGCCGCCAGGTGCCGAGGCGCCGATGGGCGAGAGGCGAGGGACCCGCCCCTTTGTGCTATCACTCGGCGCGGCCGGCATGGCGCGCCGGCGCAATGGGAGGCCCATGAGGCTATGACCAAGTCGCTCGTGCAGCAGCAGTTCGGGGCGCATGCGGCGGCCTATGCCACCTCGCCGGTGCACGCCAAGGGCGCGAGCCTCGGGCGCGTGGTGGAGCTGGTGCGGCCGCGGCCCGACTGGCAGGCGCTCGACATCGCCACCGGCGCCGGGCACACGGCGGCGGCGTTCGCCCCGCACGTGGCACACGTGATCGCCAGCGACATCACCGAGGAGATGCTGGAGGAGGCGCGCAAGCTCGCCGCGGGGAGGGGGCTCGCCAACATGGGGACGATCATGGCCGACGCCGAGGCGCTCCCCTTTGCGGAGGGCCGCTTCGATCTCGTCACCTGCCGCATCGCCGCACACCATTTCCCCGACGTTGCCCGCTTCGTGGCCGAGGCGCGGCGCGTCCTGAAGGCCGGCGGGACGTTCGCGCTGGTGGACAACATCGCGCCCGATGCGCTCTCTACGCCCGGCTTCTCCGTTGCCGAGCTCAGCGACGCCGCGTCTGCCTACAACGCCTTCGAGAAGCTGCGCGATCCGAGCCACGTCCGCTGCCTCGGCCTCGCCGAGTGGGGCGAGGTGATCCGGGCTGCGGGCATCGAGGTGCTGCACCAGGAGATCCTGCCCAAGGCCGTAGAGTTCGCGCCCTGGGCCCAACGCATGGACGCCGACGCAGCCACCGTCGGGCGGCTACAGTCGATGCTGCACGAAGGATCGCCGGCGCTCAAAGCCTTCCTCAAGGCCGGCGCCGATGCCGGCGCCCTGTGGTTCAACCTCGACGAGGCAATCATCGTCGCGCGCAAGGGGTCGCGATGACAATTCCTGAAGCCGCGCTTTCCGGTGACCTGCAAGGGCACATTCTGAGACCCGAGCCGAGCAATGGCTGGGGAATCGTCGTGCTAGGGGGGTCGAGCGGGAGGGTGGACGTTCCACGAGCACGATTGCTCGCATCCGAGGGCGCCGTCACGATCGCACTGCGCTGGTTCGGCGGCGCAGAACAAGTTCCTGGAATATGCGAAGTGCCGTTGGAGGGCTTCACGGTCGCAACCGATCGGCTCGTAGACGAAGGTTGCACGAGGATCGCTTATGTGGGGACATCCAAGGGCGCCGAGGCTGCATTGTTGGTGGCGACCGGTGACCTGCGCCTCGACGCCGTCGTGGCGATCAGTCCTTCAGCGGTGGTGTGGGCGAACATCGGTCCTGGGCGCGATGGCGCAGAATGGCCGCAGCGGTCGTCGTGGACCCGCAACGGCATTCCTCTGCCCTTTGTCCCCTATGACGTTGGCGCTGAGACGACCCAAAGGGACGGACTGGTTTCCTACCGCGTGCGTCATGAGCAAAGTATGCTGACCTTCGCTGCAGCCGCGGCCGAAGCGCGCATTCCCGTCGAGAACGCAAGGGCAAAGATTGTTCTCGTTGCAGGTGGGGACGACGCGCTTTGGCCATCCGATACATTCGCCAGGTCCATGGCCGCTCAGCTTGAAGCGGCCGGAAAGAAGGCGGTTGTCATCAGCCATCCCGATGCTGGCCATCGCGTGCTGTTGCCGGGCGAAACGACGCCACGATCTAGCCTTCATGCCCATGGTGGCAGCGACCGCGCCGATTGCGAACTCGGCAAGTCGGCTTGGGATGCGATCGTGGAGATCCTGCATCAACCAGCCTGATCTCAAGTGCCAATCGCACTTGAGATCAGGTCCAGCACGTCTCGGGTGCCTCACGTCGCCAACGCGGCCAGCACGCGCTCGGGCGTGAGCGGCACCTCCGCCACGCGTCGGCCGGTGGCCGCGTAGATGGCGTTGGCGATGGCGGCACCGGCGGGGGCTTGGCTGCCTTCGCCAGCCCCCAACGACGGAGCGTCGGGGCGGTCGATCACCACCGAGTTCATCGTGGGCGTGCTGGCGAAGTCCTGGATCGGGTAGCTGGCGTAGTCGACGGCCTTCATGATACCAGCGTCCCAGCGCCCGGATTCCTGCAGCGTCCAGCTTACCGATTGGGCCATGCCACCGTCGATCTGGTTGAGGACGCCGTTGGGAGTGATGGCGCGTCCGACATCGGTGGCGCTCCACAGACGGTGCACGCGCACTGCACCCGTCGCGGTGTTGACGGCGACCTCGGCCACCACGGCCACGTAGGCCTCGCCGTTCTTGTAGCGCGTGAGCCCCACACCGGTGCCGACCATCTCCGGCTGTAGCGGGCGCCCGGCCACCACGGCCGGGGTCCAGCCCGACACCTCCACCGCCTTCTTCAGGACCGCCTCCAGCCGCGGGTCCTTGATGTTGGCGAGGCGGAAGGCGACCGGGTCCTTGCCCGCCATGGCCGCCAGCTCGTCCACAAACATCTCCGCCGAGAGGGTGTTGAAGTAGCCGCCGAGTGTACGCAGCGCCGACGTGCGGACGGGCATCTCGCGCAGGAAATGCAGCGTGATGGCCTGGTTGGGCGCGGCGTAGATGGGCACCGCGTTGCGCCCGGCGCCGCCGGTGGGCAGCGGGATCTCCTCGGGCTTGGAGGCAGCCACCGGATCGGCGAGATACCAGGCCGAGCGCAGGTCGCAACCAGAGCCGCTGCCCGGCCGGGTGGAGTGCGGGAACGACCACACGTCGTGCGTCCAAGTGGTGAGGGTGCCCGAAGGCGCCACGCCGGCGCTGAGGCGCGTGATCATGGCCGAGCCCCACGGCTCCCAAGCCATCTCCTCCTCGTGCGCCCAGTGCACCCGCACCGGGCGGTCTGGCACTGCACGCGCCAGCAGGGCGGCGTCCAGCGCCACGTCGTCGGCGCCGTTGTGGCCGTAGCAGCCCGAGCCCTGGGCGTGGATGACGCGGATCACGTCTGGCGCCACCTTCAGAGCCTTGGCGAGGTCGGCGCGCAGGGGAAACGGGCCCTGGGTGTGGGACCACACCGTGAGCCTGCCGTTGCGCCACTCGGCCAGCGCGCAACTGGCGCCGATGGAGGCGTGGGCCTGAAAATGGCGGCGATACTCGCGCTGGTGCGTGGTTGCCGCGGCCGGAGCCTCGCCCTTAGCGGCGTGCAGCACCGAGGTCTCCGCGTCTGACGCGCCCAGCATGTAGTCGAAGATGCCCTTGCCGGCGAACAGCGGCGCGCCGGTGTCCCACTTGGCCGCCTTGGCGAGCGCGTTCGCGGCGGCCTGTGCCTGCTCCTCGCGGCGAGCGACCACCCCCAGGAACGAGCCGTCGCGCACCACTTCCACGACGCCGGGCATGGCCTTGATGGCGGCAAGGTCCGCGGCTGCGAGCCGGGCCGCATACGCCGGTGGCCGGGCAACCGCACCGAACAGCATGCCCTCGGGGCGCAGATCGTGGATGAAGACCTGCTGGCCGAACACCTTGGCAGGGATGTCCACGCGCGGATAGGAGGTGCCGATGATCTTCTGTTGCGCGGGTGGCTTGCGCTTGGCCGTCACGTCCACGGGGCGCGCGAGCGACACCTTGCCCGCGGCCTCGCCGTAGCCCATGCGCTGGCCGGCGGGGCCGATCATCTGGCCGTCCTCCACCTTGATATCGGCCGGCGGCACGCCCCAGGCCGCGGCGGCGACGCCGAGCAGCGTGGCGCGCGCGTC
>JAFMSC010000303.1 GCA_017353825.1 Hyphomicrobiaceae bacterium
CGGCGGGATATGTAAGCAGAGCCGCAAGTTGTATGCCGAGAAACCAGAGAATTCCCTCGGGAACAGGGAGTTGAACGGCCGCGACAGCCTGCGGCCCGAGTCAGGCCAAAATGCATAGCGCGACATAGATCCAGCGCCTCATTGTCAAGCCGGTATTGTGTGCCTTCCATATTCGCACATACGCGCTCACGAAGGCGCTTTGCAGGCGTCCGCTTCGTGACGCATCCGAGATGATCAAGATCCGGCATGGATGCGCGCTGCCGCCCGAGCATCATCCAGGCTGATCGACGGGAACGAACCGAGCTTGAGGAGGTGCGGGTTGACGCTGCGCCCCCCGCCGCTAGGGCGGTAGCGAAATGCGAAGGTCGTTTGCCGCCCGGCAAAGCACCGCACGCCGAGCCCGGCAGCCACGCTATCCTACAGCATGACCTGCCGGGCACCGTCCGGCACCTCGGCCTTCTCGATCAGGGCCTTGGTCAGGGCCACGCGCTTGTTCGCCATGCCGAGACCCTCCCCGTTTGGTAGGGCGCCGCATTTGTACCCGCCCTGTACCCACCGAGGCGTATGGTGGCCTCTGGCCGGCTACGGTGAGATATGGCCGAGAATCAAGGCTCTTGCGAGGTGTACATGGTTCGTACCGGCACAGTTTGGCCCGGAGCGGTATCTTGACATGGTCGGGGTCACAGGTTCGATCCCTGTCGCGCCCACCATCCCCGGCTCGAGCAGACCGCGCCCACCACCCGCCCGACCCTTTACCCGCACTGCAAAAATCCCTTGTGCAGCGCCGAAACCTGTCGGACGCTACGTTCGCTGGATGGGCAAGGCAAACATGGCGGGATGACAGGCATGCCTCAAGCCAAGGCAGGGTCGGTTGGGACGATAGTTCCCCTCAAAGCGGCAGCCACCGCTCCCGCGGTGGCTGACATCACCCGCAAGGACCTCTACGAGATCGGCGAGATTCCGCCCCTCGGCCACGTGCCGGCCAGGATGTACGCGTGGCCCATCCGCAAGGACCGGCACGGGCCTCCCGACCGGGCCATGCAGGTGGAGGTGGTGCCCACCTGGGAGCTCGACAGCCACGACGTGCTGGTGCTCGTGATGGCGGCGGGCATCAACTACAACGGCGTGTGGGCGGCGCTCGGCAAGCCCATCTCCACGCTCGACGTTCACAAGCACCCCTATCACATTGCCGGCTCCGACGCCGCTGGCATCGTGTATGCCGTCGGCTCCAAGGTGAAGCGCTGGAAAGTGGGCGACGAGGTCGTCATCCACTGCAACCAGGACGACGGCGACGATGAGGAATGCAACGGCGGCGACCCGATGTTTTCGCCGAGCCAGCGCATCTGGGGTTATGAGACGCCCGACGGCTCCTTTGCCCAGTTCGCCCGCGTGCAGGACCGCCAACTGCTGGCGCGGCCGAAGCATCTTACCTGGGAGGAGAGCGCCTCCTACATGCTGGTGCTCGCCACCGCCTACCGCATGCTGTTCGGCCACCGCCCGCATGTGATCCGGCCGGGCCATAATGTGTTGGTCTGGGGCGCCTCCGGCGGGCTGGGCTCCATGGCGGTGCAGCTGATCGCCACCACCGGCGCCAACGCCATCGGCGTGGTTTCGCAGGACGACAAGCGCGACTTTGTCATGCAGCTGGGCGCGCGCGGCGTCATCAACCGCCGGAACTTCAACTGTTGGGGCGAGCTGCCCAAGGTGAGCACCCCCGAGTACGAAGCCTGGTTCAAGGAGGTGCGCAAGTTCGGCGCAGCCATCTGGGAGATCACTGGCAAGGGCAACAACGTCGACTTCGTGTTCGAGCATCCGGGTGCAGCGACCTTCCCGGTCTCCGTGTTCGTCGTAAAGCGCGGCGGCATGGTGGTGATCTGCGCCGGCACCACCGGCTTCAACCTCACCATGGACGCGCGCTATCTCTGGATGCACCAGAAGCGCGTGCAGGGTTCCCACTTCGCCAACCTCCTGCAGGCCGCGCAGGCCAATAAGCTGGTCATCGAGCGCCGAATCGACCCCGCGATGTCCGAAGTGTTTCCTTGGGAGCAGATCCCCAAGGCCCACACGCGCATGTGGAAGAACGAGCACCGCCCCGGCAACATGGCCGTGCTGGTCAGCGCTCCGACGACCGGCCTGCGCACCTTCGAAGACGCCATCGAGGAAAGCCGCAAGCGGTTCGGGTAGACTTGAGAAAGTCGGGCTAGGGGCCGCGTCGTGAGGTCGCCCGAAGGCCGCAACCACCCACCCCCAGACAGGGTGGCAGTTGTTGCGTTGCGCACTGACCGAAAGCCTCAATTTGTGCGCGACCCCGATTTACCGGTCGGGCGCATGGCCTATTGTATGCGACCTCAACGCCATCGACGCGGGCTCCGGCTCAGGCCCTCGGCCGACGCGCCTTGCCTCGGCGTGACCGCGACGCAAGTACCCGCAAAGGCCGCCCGCTCCTGCTCGCTGCCTGCGCACCGCGGGCCGTCGTCGCTCGACGGAGATTGTGAGCAGGCACTCGCGCGAACAAGGTGGGATCCGCGGGTCAAAACCCGCGGGTGATGCCGAAAGGCGCATCCAGCCAAACGATCACGCAGTCGCGCTGACGCAGGCTACTTTTTGCCCGTGCGCCAGCCCTCTTGGTAGGTCTCGCGCGCCTGCTTGCCGTACGGCGTCGGGCCCACCACAACGCGGATCTCGGTCTGCTTGTGGCGCTCGACGGTGGTCTTGTTGGTGCCGCCGTTCTCCTCGCCCCAGACCAGCGTCAGCTCCGTGCCCGGCTTGGCATACGGCTCCTCGACGAAGCCTAAAGACAGCATCTTGCGCTCGTTCCAAGTGTAGCCCGAGAACATGGAGGCGCCGACCACCCTGCCGCCGCTCATTACGGAATCGAACGAACTGGAGGCATAGTTCGACAGCGGCAGGTCGATGACTTTGTAGTTCTCGCCCGGTGGCGCGAACATGGACGACAGGATCCTGACCACGTCGTCGTTGCTCCAGACGAAGGTCACCTTCTTGCGGTTGACCTTGCCCTCCATGGCCTGCAGCGCCTCCTTGCCGATGAAGTCGTGGTCGTACTTGGTGAAGCTGTTGTAGCCGAGCTCCCACGGCGTGGTGTAGTAGTCCTCGATGGTACTGGACACGAAGCTGCCGCCAAGGCCGGCATTGGCCTCATAGCCGGTCACCGGCAGCCACTGCCGGTAGGCCTTGAGCTTGTCGCCCGTGTAGATGGCCGGCACCGGCGAGGGGATCCAGCCCGACTCCAGCGTGTTGGTGGCGTAGGCGCGAGAACCCACCTGCACGATGCCCGCGTCCTTGCCGGCCTCCAGAATCGCGGCCTTGATCTCCTCGCCCTCCGAGTAGGGACCCCACACCTCAAGGCCCGGCGCACCGGCCATGCCGTGGCGCAGCGCGCGCACCTTGCGGCCAGCGATGGTGATGTGGCCCATGCGGAAGAACCTAATGTCGGGCGAGGTGCCGCCGTTAAGCTTGCGGATCACCTGCTCGGCGTTCGGGCCCTGGATCTGGTAGCGGTAGTCCTGGCGAAACACCGGCTTGCCCATAGGGCGCGATGGCGAGCGGTCGTCGTAAAGCGTCTCGACGTTGTACCCGCCGGTCTTGGCGTTGAACTCGATCCAGTTGGCGGCCGGGTTGCGGCCCACGTACACCAGCTCGTTGGGGGCCAGATAGAACAGGATTCCGTCGCCTATCCCGTGGCCGTAGGGCGTAACAGGGGCGAACTGTTTGGCCTGGTCGACGGCGAAATTCTTGAACGAGTTGGTGGCCAGATGCGAGAGCATCTTGATGGCGTCCGGCCCGCGCACAAACAGGTTCACCATGTGGTGCGACTGGTCGAACAGCACGCAGGTCTTGGCCCAGGCCGCCTGCTCGTCGCGCCAGTTGGTGAACTCGGGGGCGACCACCGGATAGACGTAGGCGCCAATCTGCGAGTTGCGCATCATGCTGACGGGGTTGCCGACCGCCTGAAGCTTTTCCTCAAGGTTATTGTAGGCCATCTGGCTTCTCCTCCTGCTTGCGCGGCGCGCTGTTCCAATTTGGGGCGTAAGGGGGTCGATGCCGGCACACTGTCTATGGCTTCTGGTGCAATTTGGCGCGCAAGCTCGGTTAATTGATATGCCATTGTTGCAACGACCGCTCAAGCACGCTGACCTGCGATGTCCTGTCTTCAGCCGGCTGAAGCGCAAGAAATTTTGGAGCGTTGGGCAAGAGGGAGCCGGGACCGAAACTCATTTCGCGGACCCGGGTTGCGCGCGGGTCGGCGACGCGCTGGTCCTGATCTCGATCAACCCGCGATTGAGTTCTGCCCCCAAGAGGATGATGACGGCGGAAATCTGGAAAAACACAAGGGCGGCCATCATCGAGGCGAGCCCTGCGTAGAATCGGGAGTAGTTGCTAAACGCGAGCCACGAGCCGAACAGCCGCGCCGCCAGAAGCCATAGCACGATGCTGAGCAGAACGCCGGGCCACACCGCGGCCAGCCGCCGGCGTCCAGCCGCCAGCCACAGATGATAGGCGAGGAGCTGGATACCGATGACCGCCGCAACGATGAGCAAGCGCAGGATCAGCGACAGCCAGCCGTGATCGGCGAGCCACAGCAGCCACGCGGGCTTGATGCGCGCCACCATCTCCGGTCCGACCACCACTCCCCAGGTCAGCACCAGCACACCGACCGCACTCAAGATCACAAAGGCGCCGCTTTGCAATAGGCACACGGGGTAGGGCCGCGTCTCCTTCTGGCGGTAGGCGACGTTGAGCGCGGCCCTGAGGCTCTCGATGGCACTGGTGGCGAAGAACAGCGCAATGAAGGCGCCATAGGTCAAGAGGTCGAAGCGGGTGCGACCCATGACCTCCATCACCTCGGGAGCCAGGGCCTGCGCCACCGGCGCCGGCACGATCTCGAACAGTTGCTTGACGCCTTCCTTGGCCCGCTCCTCGCCGCCGAACACGCCTGCGAGCGCTCCGAGAAAGATGCAGAACGGGAACAGCGATAGTACGAAGGAGTAGGCAACCGCGCCGGCCATGGCGAATCCGCTGTCGGCATAGACAGCCCGCAACGCCGCGATGATGGTCCTGATTTGTCCGAAGATCATGACTGCCTCGCGCTCAG
Source organism: Hyphomicrobiaceae bacterium (assembly GCA_017353825.1). Classification (GTDB taxonomy): domain Bacteria; phylum Pseudomonadota; class Alphaproteobacteria; order Rhizobiales; family Hyphomicrobiaceae; genus AWTP1-13. Next base: position 5,114 of record JAFMSC010000303.1, read on the forward strand.
GCAGCTGCGCCCGCGCGCCACAGGTGTTTGCAAAGTCCGACGGGACACTAGCACGGGCCGGCCCGCCGTTCGGGGAGGTGGGCAGGCCACGCAGCTGCGCGCAGACGCAGGCGAAAGCTGGTATTCTGCATTGCGTCGCCTGCCACGCCTCAGCTCGCGCCTGTGCGAGCACTGGCGCTGACATAGGACTGTGACAGACCCAAGACAGAGGCCGCCTTGAAGGACCCCGAGACCGCGAGTTGGATCGCCGCACTGGAGCGCGCCCGCGCCGAGCTTGAGGGCGCCTTGAGGGCCGACATGGATGCTTACGTCCTCGTTGGAAACCGGGCACGCAATCCCGTGTACCGCTGCTGGGAGCAGCTGAACCGGGCCATCGATGAGTTGCGCCAGGCCCCGCCCGTGCCTGCCCGGCGCAGAGTGCAGCTGCGCGAGGCTCTGGCGCGCCTCTGCAG
>JAFMSC010000304.1 GCA_017353825.1 Hyphomicrobiaceae bacterium
TCACCTCCTTCGTCGCTACGATTGCTACCGGCTGGAGCGACCCTTACCGGGTGGGACTGGCTCCCACTGAGAAACCGCGCCTTTACACGGCGCACTGAAGATGCTGGGATAGTCGCGTTGTGCGAAGCTGCGCGTCACCATCAGCTCTGGCTGGTAGCCTTTCGGCAGCCGGCCGGACTTGAAGTAGGCGAGCTCGGCCAGCTCGCGCAGGCTGATCCGCGCCGTGCCCTCGGCCCGATTGCAGACCTGCCCACCGCGGATATCGAGCGTATCCGCGCTCGACTGCAGCAGCAATGCTGCGAACTCGAGAATGTTGTTGCGCAGCGCCCGGCTCGCCAGCAGCACGGCCTCGCCCGCAATGCCGGTGGCGCGCGATCCCCAGGTGCCCCCGCCATAGGGTGTCGCGTCCGTGTCGCCGAGCAACACGCGCACCTCGTCGATGGCAACGCCAAGCTCGGAGGCAACGATTTGGTTGATCACCATCGACGAGCCTTGGCCGGTGTCCGTCACACCGACCGCGCAGGTGAGGCTGCCGCCCGCATTGAGTCGGACACTGCAGGCGTCCTGCGCCGCAATCGGCGCACCGGCCTCGCCATAAATGCCGCTCGAGGGATTGGTCATTTCAATAAAACTGGCGAGCCCGATGCCACGATAGGTGCCCTTTGCGCGCAGCGCCGCCTGCTCGGCGCGCAACGCAGCGTAGTTCATGCGCTGGAGAATCTTCTCGAGCGCAACCTGCTGCGACAGCGTCTCGACAACCGCGCCGGAATTGAGCTTCCAGGGATAGGCATCCTCCGGAATGAAGTTCCGGCGCCGGATATCGGCGGGATCGATGTCGAGCTTGCGCGCGGCGCGATCCATCAACGCTTCGGTGATGAGACACGCGACCGGATGACCGACCGCACGATAGGGCCCGATGATGCCCTTGTTCTGAAAGACCACCCGCAGTCGTGCGCTGTAATTGCGATTGCGGTAGGGGCCACCGGCAAGCCCGATCACCTGCCGGCCTTCGCCGATGCCCACACGTGGATAGGAACCGAACGGCCCGAACGATTGCACATCGTCGACGGAGAGCCCAAGAATGTCGCCAGCCGCATTCACGGCCATGCGAGCGTGGATATGGTGTCCGCGCGCGTGACAGTCGGTCTGAAATGCTTCGAGGCGGTCGGCCACAAATTTGACCGGCCGCTTGGTCGTCAGCGCGAGCGCGATGGCGGCCATCTCGTCGCCAAAAATCTGGATCTTCAGCCCGAAGCTGCCGCCGACATCCGGCACGACGACGCGCACGTAAGCTTCCGAGATGTTGAAGAGGTGACTGATCAACGCCTGCATCATGTGCGGGCACTGTCCGGCATGCCACACCGTCAGCTGGCCGCTACCGGCATTCAATTCGGCGAGGACGCCGCGCGGCTCAAGGGTCACGTGGGTGTGGCGTCCGGTGCGGAACGTCGCCTCCACGACAGCAGCTGCATTGGCGAATGCCGATGCCACATCGCCCGTAGAACTATTCTGCTCGTAGCAGAGGTTGGAGTCGTAGCCCGGATGGAGGAGCGGGGCACCGGGCTTGAGCGCCACCTCTTCGTCCGCTAGCGCCGGGAGCTCTTCCCATTCGACGCCAACACGCTCGGCAGCGTCTTCGGCCAGCGCCCGCGATTGCGCAGCGATCGCTACAACCGGCTCGCCTTGATAACACACGCGCCCCACGGCCAGCGCATATTGCTGCGGCGACCGCATGCCGGGCGCGGTGTATAGTCTCCGTCGGCTTTATCAGATGCCGTCATGATTGTGCCCCTCCATATGCGCGGCAGCCGATTTCTGCCACATCGATGATCCCCTGGTGGCCAGTACAGCGGCAGCTTCGCGCGACAGCCTGGCGGTCTCCTCAACCGGCGCCGCCGCCGTTGGCAACATGGCCGGCGAGCAGAACCCAATTTGTGCAGCATTGCGGGTGTGGAACTCAGCCCTTAGCAGCCGGACGGAACCGCGCTCGCCCGATCCCTCGATCGATCCCATCGTGCAGCCGTCTAGCTGCACCCACGTAGACAGACACGACCGCGTCGCCATAGTTGGATAGATGGCCCAGGGCGTCGTCGAGCGTTTCCGCCTGCACGTATTTGAACGGCGGTGCCTTCATCCTTGTCAGTCCTCGGCCTTGAACCCCGAAGCCTGGATGACCGGCCGCCAGCGCTCCAAGTCCGTCTTCTGCGCCGCAGCGAGCGTGTCTGGGCCCGTGCCTGTGAGGTTCAGCCCGGACTTCAGCGCCCATGCCTGTATATCAGGCGAACGTACAGCCTCGCTCAGATGCGTGTTGAGGCGCGCGACGACATCAGCGGATGCGCCCGCAGGCGTGTAGGCGCCGTACCAGAAGCTGCCTTCGATGTCGTAGCCTACTTCCCGGAAGGTTGGCACGTCGGGCATGCTCGGCTCACGTTTTGCGCCGGAAACGGCGAGCGCCCTGAACGTCCCGCTGTTGTGTTGCGGCGAAATATCCGCAACGGTGAGAATCGCCGCGCCGATGTGGCCGCCCAGCAAATTGTTCAGCACGTCGGCGCTGCCCTTGTGCGGCACGTGCGTCATGGTGATGCCGGCGGCGCGCTCGAATATGGTGATAAAGAAATGCGACGGCGTCCCGACACCGGTCGAGCCGTAGGTGCTCGCCGAAGGGTCCTTCTTCACCAGCAAGATGTACTCTTTCAGCGTCTTCACCGGTGTTTCCGAGCGCACAGCAAGTGCAACGCTGAAAGAGCCAAGATGGGTGACTGGCGCAAAATCCTTGATCGGGTCGTAGCGCAGCGAGCGATAGGTGTGCGGGAAGATCGTCATCAACGACATCGGCACAAACAGCACGGCGGAACCGTCGGCCGGTTGGCTCTTGGCATAGTCGACCGCAGTCCTCCCGGACGCGCCCGGCCGGTTCTCGACGAGGACCGCGCGGTTCATGCTGGCGCGCAGCTTCTCCGCGATCATGCGCGTCAGGACGTCGAAGCCCGCGCCGGCAGGGAAGCCCAAGATGATGGTGAGCTGCTTCTCCTGCGCGCGCAGGGCTGGCATGCTTGGAAGGAATACCGATGACGCCGCTGCGCCGGTTGCCTTCAACACCGTGCGGCGCGCGAGCGTGCCGGTCCGCTTCGGGGCCATACAAATCTCCTTGCCATTTCCCGGCGACGCTTTGGAAGTTCGCGCGTGGCGCGGCGAAATGGAAACGCCGCTCCCACCACGCCCGGCCTGTTGCTTCCTCGCGCTAGTTATGGCCGAGCGCCGGAGGCCAATCAATGTGGTCAAACCGCCGGGAGGCAGCCGACAGGGGCGCAATGTGGGCGTTCATTCAGTCCCACGGCGAATTAGTGACGGTTGGCGACATTCAGCGTACTCAGTCCGGGTCGAATGACACCCTCCTGAGCGTTGCCAGCTCCGCCATTTCACCCTAAGTGAGTGCAACTCTCCGTTGGCGGCCCAATGAGGTGCGCGGTTGGCGATGGCGCACGGTTTGGGGAGATGGCACGGGTGTCGGCCGACACCGAAGTCGTGCGTGTTGTTGATGGTAGCGCGGGCCGGCCTGCGGTGGCGTCGCTGGACCGCCAGAACGTGAAGCGCAAGGCCGATGTGCTCAACAGTCGTCACATCATCCGGAAACCGCACCATCGTCATCCCAGCCGCCGGCGGTAAAGCGCGATCAGGCGCTCCCAGTGCCGCTCGGCCGCCGGTCGGTCGTAGATCTTGCGCTGCGGAAATGCGAAGCCATGGTGCACGCCGGGGTAGAGCTCGATCTCGCCGGGGCTGCCCGCCTGCTCGAACAGCGCGCGCAGCTCGGCCACCATCGGCAGCGGCGCCAGGTCGTCGATCTCCGCGCAGGCGATGTAGGCCTCGCCCTTGATCCTGCCGAGCGTGAGATGCGGGCTCTCTTCGGCATCACTGACGAGCCACGTGCTGTAGAACGACGCAGCAGCGGCCATGCGGTCTGGATAGCGCGCGGCGGCGGCCAGTGCATAGGGCCCGCTCATGCAGTAACCGTGCACGCCGATCGGCCCTTGCTTCACCCCGGCAAGCGCATCGGCAAACGCAATCAGGCTAGCCACGTCCTCCATTACCGGCGGGATCGTCATCCTGGTGCGCACCGCGCGCATGCGCTCATGTTCAGGGCTGCCGTGCACGAGCACGTCCGGCCCGTACGTCGTGTCGCGGCCGGCGCGGTAAGAGGTTGGGCAGCAGTACGCAATAGCCCACGGCGGCAAGGCGCCGCGCCATATTGTTGAGCTCCTCGCGGATGCCCGGCGCGTCCATCAGGAACAGCACGGGCGGATGTGCGCCACGCTCTGGTTGGCAGATGAAGGTCTCCATGGCGCCGTCCTTGGTGGCGATATCGACACTCTGCTCGATCATGGTGTGGGTCCTCTCCTTCCCCGACTGGGCCCTGCCGGGGCGCGCGGCTTCATCACTTTCTGGTGCTGATTAGCCCTGGGCCTAGCGCCGAACAGTGTGGCAGCTTACCCGCAAAAGAGAACCCAGGGTGAGGAACCCCGTGAGGACCCCCATGAGGAACCCCATAAGGAACCCCGTGAGGTACACAGGAAGGCGCGGCTCGCATGCCTGCTCGCCTTGGTCCCGTGTCGCTGTTCGCGTTGACCCAGGAAGGACGTGCGCAAGGCTGCCTCGACAAGCTGGTCACGCTGCTCGTGCCATTGCCAGCCGTCGGACGCGCGCCATCCTAGGTAGCGGCTGGCTTGTGCACTGGGGGTTACGTAGGCGATCTTGCGGCCGGGAGGCTGCGCCAGATGTGGATGTTGGCTCGTTCCTCAAGCGCAAAGGCGAGGGGAGGTAGGCGGCGACCCAGGGTAAGGCGGCCGACCTTCAGCCCGGGCTCGTCGAGCAGGATATTCCCCGGTGTGTAGGCACGGTTGGAGTTCTGGCGTTGCCCATCACGCAGCGCTGCGCCAGAACCCCTCAGGTAAGAGGCTCAATGCGCAACCTCCGTTTGCGGATTGGCAAGCTCCGATGCCCGTCTAGCGCTCTTGGTCTTCCGGCGCTCCTCGGTCTCAAGTGAGTCCATGATGTACCAAAGGCATCCGAACATCACGATGAAGAATACGGTATAGGCGAGGTACTCCAGCATCAACACCTCCCTAGTTCATCCTGATCAGGGCGCCGCGTTGAAGGCTTCAGGGGGCAGCGTTCAGGGAACGTGAGGGTGTGGGTGCCCACCTCCCTGATAACCCCCTCCCCCTGAAGCCTATTGGGGCGCGTTGAATGTGAACCGACCGCTACAAGCCCGACGGTAGTCGCAGCTCTGCCAACCGAGGGCGGTTGGCAGAGCCGCGAGTGACTGCCGTGTGCGACAGCTTGAACGCCCCGCACACCCGGCCCCTGCGGGGGTGGGACCGGTTCGTGTCACGCTAGAGTCTGCGATAAGACCCTTACGCAACTGTGCCCCAATCGTATCGAAATGTGACAATGGTAGAGTCGACGACTGGCGCGGTGGCCGCTGACGATGGGGAGTAGCCGTTTCCGGCGTGCCGGTGCCTCAATCCACGCGTCATAGCTCCGTTTCCAGTCGCCGCTCGTCGC
>JAFMSC010000305.1 GCA_017353825.1 Hyphomicrobiaceae bacterium
TGGCTGATCATCCTCTCAGACCAGCTACGGATCGTCGCCTTGGTAGGCCGTTACCCCACCAACTAGCTAATCCGACGCGGGCCCATCCTTCGGCGATAAATCTTTCCCCCGAAGGGCTTATCCGGTATTACCCCAAGTTTCCCTGGGCTATTCCGAACCAAAGGGTAGGTTCCCACGCGTTACTCACCCGTCTGCCACTCTCCATTGCTGGAGCGTTCGACTTGCATGTGTTAGGCCTGCCGCCAGCGTTCGTTCTGAGCCAGGATCAAACTCTCAAGTTGAAAGCTCGATTCTGGTTGGCTTGGAGGTTACTCCAAGGAATCTCTGCGTAACGGGCACCTTCACACAAAGCGCCGCGGTCGAGGTTGCCCCAAACCTAGGCGCCTATGGTGATGGCTTGAAACGCAGAGATCGCCAGAGTTCTTGCTTCGACCCGCCGAGCGCTCGCGCACCCGTCGAGTCCGCCAGGACTCCGCCGCCTGCGTTTCCCTTTCTTCTATGCACTTGTCAAAGAGCAGGGCTCTCGCGCCCAGCAGCATCCCCACACGACGGTTCGGCCTTCGCCGCCCCCATCGCGAAGAAGACGAGACATGCGCCTGGGTCTACCAGACACGGTCTCGTATCAAACAGGAGATTACTGCCCGCTGTAGCGCAGCAGTACATGCCGCGCGAGTGTGTGTAGATAGTCCCGATGTGGGTCGGCTGTCAACCCCTCTATGTAAATATTTCCGTGCTTTAGCTCCCGTTTATCTGACGCGTGACAGAAATGCCGCAAATCGGCCTGGTTTGCCCGTCACAAACAAAGATTCGTGGGGGCCGGACAGCTCAAGCTCTAGCTTGAGCTGGGTTGTCGATGCAGTAGAATTCCGATGCTGCAATAGGGGTGCGGGCCGGATCAGGGTCATCCGGGAGACACTGGGGGGAAATGGAACTCAGTCGTCATGCTCCGCTGGGCCGGGTGCGGCCCCGCTTTGTGTCAACATCCCTGCGCAGCCGCCCGCACGCCTACGCCGGCCGGGCCGGTACGCTCATTCCTGAGATGTATGCCAGCGACCACGCCGAAAGCCGGCGGGGCGGCCGATTCCGTTGGCTGCTGAGCACCTGCCTCGCCGCCGCTGTGGGCGTGCTCGCGATCCTGGTGGCGGTGACTGGGTCCATGGACTCCTTGGACCATGACGTGGCGAGCCTTGAGCAGCGCCTGCACCAGGCCTCGCTGGCACTGCGCCTGGCGCCCGCCAATTCGGATGGGCTGCGCTGGGCGTTGCCCAAGGCCGACAAGCTGCTGATCCCCACCGGCGCGATCGCGCTCAAGAGCTATATTCCCGAGCCCGTCAAACAGCGCCGTGGCAGCCGCGAATACACGCTCAACAAATACTACGTGCGGCTCGCCGCCCACCTGGGTCCGGTGTCAAAGAAACAGGCGCTGACGGTGCCGCCGTTGGACCCCATTAACCTCTACGCCGATACGGCGCCGCTGGAAGGCGCTGACCGCGATGAGGGGGGACAAGACGCGCCTACCAAGCTGATCGAACTCAACGGCATCCTGCCCAACGAGGACGGCCAGGAGCTAGACACACAGGAGGTGGCCCAGCTGATCGCCCGCGCGCAGGCGGGCGAGGAGGATCCGACCGCCTCCGGGGCCGAACTGCTCGCGGGCCGCATCCAGCGCTTTGCCGAGGCCCTGCCACCTCAGACCACGGTGTTGCCGAAGACCGTATTCGATACCGACACCGGCGACACCGAGGAGTCCGAGGTGCGTGAGATGCCGCCCGTCAAGGTGCAGCGCGGCGACACGCTTGCCCACATCCTTGGGCGCTTTGGTGCCCAGCCCTGGCAGGTGCGGGCGATGGTGGATGCCACGCGCTCGTTCTTCGCCGAGAACGAACTGCAACCAGGCTATGAGGTGCGCACCGTAGTGCTGCCCGCGCCGGCGATGCCCAGCGGCGAACTTGTGCGCTTCAGCATCTTCGACGGCGCCGGCGCCCATAAGGTCACCGTCACGCGCAACGGCACCGGCGAGTATGTGCCGAGCGGCACGCCGGTCGAGGAGCCTATGCGGAGGGTGGCATCGGTCGACAGCGACCGCGACCGCCCCCAGGACAGCAACCTTTACGCCAGTTTCTATTCCATGGCCGTCAAGCAGGGCGTGCCTGCCAACCTGATCACCCAAGTCCTGCGCATCCACGCCGCCGGGACCAACTTCTTCCAGCGCGTGCGGGTGGGAGACGGGGTCGAACTGTTCTTCGATCTCAAGGGCGAGGATCTCAACGCGAACGACGAGATCGGCGATCTGCTAGCGACCTTCGTCACCGCCGGCGGCGAGACCCACAAGTTCTACCGGTTCCGCACCTCGGACGGGGCTGTCGATTTCTTCGACGCGGAGGGCAACACGGCGCGCAAGTTCCTGATGCGGCGTCCGGTGCGCGGCGAAGATGTGCGCCTCACCTCCGGCTTTGGCGCGCGCATGCACCCGCTCCTGCGCACCCAGAGGATGCACTACGGCGAGGACTGGGCGTGCGCCCAGGGCACCCCGATCATGGCGGCGGGCAGCGGCGTCATAGAGGAGGTCGGTCGCAAGGGTGAATACGGCAACTACATCCGTATCCGCCACGGCAACGGCTACAAGACGGCCTACGGGCACATGCTGCGCTTCGCTCCCGGCGTCAGCGAGGGCGTCAGGGTGCGGCAGGGTCAGATCATCGGCTTCGTAGGCCAGACCGGCATGGCCTCGGGCCCGCACGTGCATTTCGAGGTGCTGGTGAAGAACCGGTTCGACGGCACCTATAGCCACGTCAATCCGCGCACCATCCCAGTCCCGAACGAGCGCCAGCTGAGGGGCAAGGACCTCGCTGATTTCAAGCGGGAGCGCGGACGCATCGACGACCTGATGCGACGCCATCCCGTGCGCAGCGCGCAGCTGCCCTCATAGACGCGAGCCGCGTAGACGGCGGGCTCGCGGGGCATTATGAGGGCCCAAAACGGCTGTCAACAACCAGGCGAAAGGACCGCGCGCATGGCCAGCACCGTGCCCAAGGGCCGCCCCAAGGCACTCTATGACAAGATTTTCGACGACCACGTGGTCGCGCGGCAGCCCGACGGCACCTGCATCCTCTACATCGACCGGCACCTGGTGCACGAGGTCACGAGCCCGCAGGCCTTCGAGGGGCTGAGACTGGCAGGTCGCAAGGTGCGCGCGCCGGAGAAGACCCTAGCCGTGGTGGACCATAACGTGCCGACCTCTGATCGCCGCGGGGGCATCACCGACCCCGAGAGCCGCCTGCAGGTGGAGACGCTGGCCCGGAACGCCAAGGACTTCGGCATCGAATATTACAACGAACTCGACGTGCGCCAGGGCATCGTACACGTGATCGGCCCGGAGCAAGGCTTCACCCTGCCTGGCACCACCATCGTGTGCGGCGACAGCCATACCTCCACGCACGGCGCCTTCGGGGCGCTGGCGCATGGCATCGGCACCTCCGAGGTGGAACACGTCCTCGCCACCCAGACGCTGGTGCAGAAGAAGGCCAAGAACATGCGCGTCACGGTGGACGGCAAGCTCCCCGAGGGCGTGGCGGCCAAGGACATCATCCTCGCCATCATCGGCGAGATCGGCACCGCCGGCGGCACCGGCCATGTGATCGAGTACGCCGGCGAGGCGATCCGCTCCCTCTCCATGGAGGGGCGCATGACAGTGTGCAACATGTCGATCGAGGGCGGCGCCCGCGCCGGCATGGTGGCGCCCGACGAGAAGACCTTCGCCTACCTCAAGGACCGGCCGAAGGCGCCCAGGGGGGAGGCCTGGGAGGCGGCCATGCGCTACTGGGAGACCCTGGGGAGCGATGAGGGCGCGAACTTCGACCGCGAGGTGAGGCTCAACGCCGCCCGCCTGCCGCCGATCGTCACCTGGGGCACCTCGCCTGAGGATGTGGTCTCCATCGAGGGCACGGTGCCGGACCCGGAGACGGTTGAGGACGAGGGCAAGCGCGACTCCATGCGTCGCGCGCTCACCTACATGGGCCTCACGCCAGGCACCAAGATGACCGACATCAAGCTCGACCGGGTGTTCATCGGCTCGTGCACCAACGGCCGCATCGAGGACCTGCGAGAGGTGGCCCGGATTGCCCAAGGCCGCAAGGTCAACCCCAATGTCTATGCGATGATCGTACCGGGTTCAGGCCTGGTGAAGCAGCAGGCGGAAGCCGAGGGGCTCGATAAGGTCCTGAAGGAGGCGGGCTTCGACTGGCGCGAGGCCGGCTGCTCCATGTGTCTCGGCATGAACCCCGACCAGCTCAAGCCACGCGAGCGTTGCGCCTCCACCTCCAACCGCAACTTCGAAGGCCGCCAAGGCCGCTTCGGCCGCACGCACCTCGTGTCGCCGGCGATGGCGGCCGCTGCGGCCATCGCGGGGCATTTCGTCGACGTGCGGACATTCCGCTGACGCGCTCGGCCGGAATAGACCGCCCGGTCGATAAGGCACGTGACGCCGATCATCGACAGCGTGCCGATTGGCCCGATGCCCTGTGGGGGGCATCATAGTCTGGCGCGTACGATAGTCTGGCGCGCGCGCCGGTCGCATATCGGTCCGGACCACGAGGCTTGGATGATCGCGTGCTGGCAGCGGAACCACACGGCCAAGGCCGGCCCATGGTGAGCCGCGACGGGAGCTCTTCCTTGCCGCGGCACCCCTACCACCACCCGAGTCACTGGACATGTTCGGGCACGCCACGGGTTCGATCTGGCCCAGCCCACAGGGGCCTGGGCGACCGACCCGGCTCGGTACATCGGGGCTTCGACCTATTGCGCCGGCTCGGCCTTCTTGGTTCCAACAGGTCAGCGATGGCTGGGAGCTCGTCACGCTCGCACGATCTCGGCGAGAGCGAGTGGGGCTTCGCCATTGCCCTGTTCGTCGCGTCTTGCGACAGGGAACCCAATGAGATCGATGATCATGGTTAGCTGAAGGCGTACCTTCCCACGGGGTCATCAAGCGAACACACAGGTACCTTGCGGCCAACCCGCAGCCGACGGCACCGCTACACAAGGTCTTGAGCCAGACAACTCCTTTGAAGTTGCGGTGGCATATCAGACCCAGAGGGTCTGATATGCGCACAGACCTTTCCGCGAAGTAATGCATTTGGCCCGACAGCCGGAGACCCCGCGGCGCGTTCAATGAGGCGATGTGGCGCGCGGAACGGCGCGGACCAGGAGGTCCGACCTTTCCCGTCAGCGAAGGAGATGCACGACATGACAGGCCGTTGGAGCAGACTTGCGGTGGCGGCATCGATGTTGTCGATCGCCCTGCCCGGAGCGATGGCGTTGGCTCAGACGCAGGCGCAAGGCCAGCCGGATGCCCGGTCCCCTGAATTGCGGGCTCGGTTGCACGACGGCCGGCTCGCCATGATCAGAGAGTCCCTGAAGCTCAATGACGCGCAGCTCAAGCTGTGGCAGCCGGTCGAGGCCCAGCTGCGCACCTCGTTTGACGCGCGCCAGAGGGCGCGCGCTGAGC
>JAFMSC010000621.1 GCA_017353825.1 Hyphomicrobiaceae bacterium
TTGCCTGACACGCCGCGTAATACTAAGCAGCTCTTAGGTAGAGTTGAGTACACTCGTGGTCGATCTCGGCGGTTCCGGGACCTTTTTCTCGACCGCCTGCGGGCGCAGAGGTATTTTCCTCCGGAGGGAACCGGCCGGGAATGGGTTTCGGGCCGGACAGCTTTGATCCCTCGCGCGGTGCGTGCTCTTTTTTTGTGGCAGCGCACCATCATAGGGCGCCGGGCGGCTGAGGCCGTGCTATTCTTTTCCCGCGGACGAGATGAAATGGTCGGGCCGGCCGCGCCGGTGTGTGACCGCGCGCACAGTTTTTGGTCCGGCGGCACCATAGAGATGAGCACCGAGCTGAGAGGCAGCTCGCCCGCAAGATCGCTCGAACTCTGGAGAATGAGATGCGCACCCACCGTTTCAGCTTGGCGGCTCTGGCGGCCACGACAATCCTGATCGCCGGCGCGCTCCTGGCGCTGCCCGCATCGGCCCAGCAGCAAGGCCCTCCCCTGCAGCAGGGCCAGCAATTGCCGCCGCCCAAACCCTACAAGCCGATTGCCATCAAGCTGCCGCAGCCCGTGGCCGATCAGAGCTTCGTCGCATTCCGCAAGCAGATGGGTGACTTGGCGCAGAAGATGGATCGCGCCGGGCTCGCCAAGCTTGTCGCGCCGAACTTCTTTTTGATCGTCGGCGACAAGGATGCGGCCGACAGAAAGAAGCCCGGCATCGACAATCTCGCCAAGGCGCTCAATCTCGACGGCAAGGACACGCAAGGCTGGGAGGTGCTCGCCGAATATGCGCAGGAGCCCACCGCTGAACCCGATCCCGACCACAAGGGCGTCGTGTGCGCGCCGGCGGATCCGACCTTCGACGAGAACGCCGCCGAGCAGCTCGCCAAGGACACCGAGACCGATCCCGGCGATTGGGGCTATCCGGTCAAGGACGGGGTCGAGGTGCGCTCGGGCGCCAAGCCCAACTCGCCGGTGATCGACAAGCTCGGCCTGTATTTGGTGCGCGTCTATCCGGACGACTCGCCCGCCGGCGCGGTGGAAGGCCCGGACTTCGTACGCATCGTGCTGCCCTCCGGCAAGCTCGGCTATGTCGCCTCCGACCAGCTCTTGCCGCTCGGCAACGAGCAGTTGTGCTACGTCAAGGAAGGCAATGCCTGGAAGATCGCCGGCTTTGTCAGCACGCAGTGAGGTTGGCAGGGCCGGACCTTGGTCGCCGCCCTGCCGCGAATAGCGATATGGCGAATGGCGAACAGCGAACGGGGAAGAAAGGAATTCGAGATGTGGGGCGGGGCACGGGCCCACCGTTATTGGCTATTTGCTATCCTGCGTCTGTCCCATGATCATCTCCTCCCTTGACGACGTCACCAAGGCCGTGCTGGCCGAGGTTGCGCGCGCACCCAACCCGCGTTTTCGCGAGGTCATGTCGGCCTTCGTGCGGCATCTGCATGGCTTTGCGCGCGAGGTGAAGCTGACCGAGGAGGAGTTCCAGGCCGCGGTCGGCTACCTCCTGGCGCTGGGCAGGCACAGCAACGAGACACATAACGAGGCGGTGCTGATGGCCGGCTCGCTCGGCCTCTCGCAGCTGATCTGCCTGCTCAACAATGGCGCGGGCGGCGAGACCTCCGCCAATATGCTTGGACCCTTCTGGCGCATGCGCTCGCCGCGGACCGGGAACGGCGGCTCCATCGTGCGCTCGCCCACGCCGGGGCCGGCGCTGTTCGTCG
>JAFMSC010000306.1 GCA_017353825.1 Hyphomicrobiaceae bacterium
GGCGCGTTCGCCGGGCTCGGGCTGCCCCATAGGCGCCTGGAGGCGTGGAAGTACACCGACCTGCGCTCGGCGCTAAAGGAGGCCTTGCCGCCGGCCTTTGCCGATCAGACGCCGGTGACGCGTGCCGAGATCGATGCCGCGCTGGAAGACCTTTCGGCGCTCGATGTCCATCGCGTGGTGCTGGTGAACGGCGCCTACCGTCCCGAACTGTCAGACGCTTCCGTCGAAGGCCTCCACGTGCGTCCTCTGGCCTCCGCAATGGACGTGCTGGTCCCCGATGCAGCCGGGCAAGCGATCCCGCCCGGCCAGGATGCCGTGATCGCCCTCAATGCTGCCTTCATGACCGACGGAGCAGTGGTGCGCGTGGCCGAGGGCGCCAAACTCGCCAAGCCGCTGCTCATGGTATTTGCAAGGGCCGGCAGCAGCCCTCGGCTGGTCACGGTCCGCAACCGGCTCGACATCAGCGCCGGCGCCGAGGCGACCATCGTTGAGGCGCACATCGCCTTGCCGGGCGCCGCTGCCGGCCAGGGCAACGTCCTGACCCAAGTGACGGTCGGCAGGGGTGCCGGCTTCGTGCACGCCAAGTGCACGATCGATGGGGCGGGCTCGACGCATCTCGCGAGCTGGCTGGCGACGCTGGGCGCAGGCGCCACCTACCGAGCCTTCCAGCTCACCGCCGGCACCGGCCTCGTGCGCAATCATCTCGCTGTCACGTTTGCCGGCGAGGGCGGCAGGCTTGACGCCGCCGGCTGCTTCCTGGGACGTGCGGCCGAGCACATCGATTCCACGCTGATTATCGACCATGCGGTGCCGGGCTGTAGCAGCCGCGAGCTATTCAAGGGCGTGCTCGCCGACAGGGCGCACGGCGTGTTCCAAGGCAAGGTGATCGTGCGCCCCAATGCGCAGAAAACCGACGGCAAGCAGATGGCGCAAGCCCTGATGCTGTCGGAGGACGCCGAGTTCGACTCCAAGCCGGAACTCGAGATCCACGCCGACGACGTGATCTGCGGCCACGGCTCGACGGCCGCCCAGCTCGACCCGAGTATGCTGTTCTATCTGCGCTCGCGCGGCATGCCGCTGCCGCAAGCGCGGCTGCTGCTGATCGAGAGTTTCGTCGGCGAGGCGTTCGACAAGCTGGAGGACGAGAAGCTGCGCGAGGCGCTCCTGGACATCGCGAAAGGCAAGCTGGCTCGCCTGATGGGGTGAGCTTCACGAGACGATAGTCGCCCAGGAGGACGACGATGACAGCGTTGAGCAAGGAATCCGACTTCACCGGCGGCTACGACGTGGAGCGCATCCGCGCCGATTTCCCGATCCTGTTCCGCGAGGTGTACGGCAAGCCGCTCGTCTATCTGGACAACGGAGCGTCGGCGCAGAAGCCGCAGGCTGTGCTTGATGCCATCGAGCACGCCTACAAGATGGAATACGCCAACGTCCACCGCGGCCTGCATTACCTCTCCAACGCCGCTACCGCTAAGTATGAGAACGCGCGCGAGACGGTGCGGCGCTTCCTCAACGCCGGCAGCACCGACGAGATCATCTTCACCCGCAACGTGACCGACGCCATCAACCTGGTCGCCAGCTCCTACGGCATGGACTTCAGGAAGGGCGACGAGATCGTGTTGTCCATCATGGAGCATCACTCCAACCTGGTACCGTGGCACTTCCAACGCGAGCGCAAGGGCTGCCTCCTCAAGTGGACGCCGATCTCCGATACCGGCGAGTTCCTGTTGGAGGAGTTCGAACGCCTGCTCACGCCCCGCACCCGGCTGGTGGCCATCACCCACATGTCGAACGTGCTCGGCACCGTGGTGCCGATCCGCCAAGTGGTCCGCATCGCCCACGGACGCGGCATCCCGGTGCTGGTCGACGGCGCCCAGGCCGCGGTGCACATGCCGCTCGACGTCAAGGACCTCGACTGCGACTTCTACGCCTTCACGGGCCACAAGACCTACGGGCCCACGGGCATCGGCGTGCTCTACGCCAAGCAGAAGCACCTCGACGCCATGCCGCCATACCAGGGCGGCGGCGAGATGATCGAAAGCGTGCACACCGACCGCATCACCTATGGTAAGCCCCCGCACAAGTTCGAGGCTGGCACGCCGCCGATCGTGCAGGCCATCGGCCTCGGCGCCGCGCTCGACTACATGATGCAGGTGGGACGCGAGCGCATCGCCGCCCACGAGAAGGGCCTAAAGGACTACGCGCACGCACGGCTCGGCGAGCTCAACTGGCTCAAGCTGCACGGCACCTCCAGGGACAAGGGCGCCATCGTCTCGTTCTCAATCGAGGGGCTGCATCCTCACGACGTGGCCACCATCATCGACCGCTCGGGCGTGGCGGTGCGCGCCGGTCACCACTGTGCCCAGCCGCTGATGGAGCGCCTGGGGGTGACGGCCACCTGCCGTGCCTCGTTCGCCATGTACAATACGCGCGCCGAGGTGGATGCTCTGGTCGAGGCACTCATGAAGGCGCACGAATTCTTTGCGTGAAGGCGTCGGACCCTCCGGGTCTGACGCCCCAGGACGAACCGACGTTGGAGCAATGGTGTCGGACCCTCCGGGCCTGACACGGATGTGATCGCCATGGACGACAAACCGACCGTACCCGAGCCCGGCTCGACGATCCCCAAGGAGGAGCTGGAGCAGCTCACCGCCGACATCGTCGCGGCCCTGAAGACCGTGTACGATCCGGAGATCCCCGCCGACATCTACGAGCTGGGCCTCGTCTACAAGATCGACGTGGACGACGCCCGCAACGTCGCCATCGACATGACGCTCACCTCCCCCGGCTGCCCGGTTGCCGCCGAGATGCCAGGCTGGGTTGAGAATGCGGTGGGCTCCATCCCGGGCATCGGCCAGGTCAGTGTGAAGCTCACATTCGAGCCGCCCTGGGACAAGGACCGCATGTCCGACGAGGCCCGCCTGCTGCTGGGGATGTACTAAAAGCTACCGGACGGGCTCGGCCTACAGGTTTGGCGGCGTTGGCGAAATTGCACCCCAGCAGACGAAATTGGCCTGCCCCTGATACCCCGTTGGAAGGTACGTCACAATTTTGCGCAAGCGGACGGTGTTGGCGCCGGCGTCGATCGTTGCCCTACCCGCTTCCTTGAAAGCTTGGACCCACGGAACGCGTCTGACGCAGGATCGGGCGGCGCAAGGTTCCTGAGACGGCATGGCGGTAACCCCAACGGAATC
This sequence comes from Hyphomicrobiaceae bacterium, assembly GCA_017353825.1. GTDB lineage: Bacteria > Pseudomonadota > Alphaproteobacteria > Rhizobiales > Hyphomicrobiaceae > AWTP1-13. The sequence goes on from JAFMSC010000306.1 coordinate 3,198, forward strand.
GCTCGATAAACACGTGCCGCATAGAGCATCCGACCAAGCCCGTGCCGTCGATGCTCTTCGGCGATCACCACAGTCGTTACACAGGCAACGTGTAGAGCCGCCTTTCCGAACCATGGGAGATGGCCGCCGTCGTGTTGGTCGGACTTCTCAAACCGCAACCAGAATCCTTGAGCGGTAACGTATTGCGCCACACGTGCACGCGCTCTCATGAGGTCCCGGCCTCGAATGCTGCCGACATTTCCTCCCCTATTGGGCCTCGTGATGGGGTTGAACGCGCTCGCGCGGTCCCTGCGCGGCCCCCCGTTTGCCAAGTGGCTCTCGTCATCGAAGCTCGTAACAGTAGGTGAGGATCCGAGGATTGCGCATCGCGTCCACCAGCACCGAGCATTGCACGAGGTAGTGATGCTCCTTGTGCTTGAACAGGATCAGCGAGCGGTTGTCCGCGACGGCGATGTAGCCGGCCACCTCCCAACCGTCCGCGACCAGGGTCTCGATCCTCGGTTGCTCCTGCTGCGCTAGGGTCCCTGAAGCCGTTGCCGACAGAATGGCTGCAGCGAGCATCACTCGACGTGGCATCATCATTGACCTCCGGAGGCTGTTTCCCCTGCCAGGAGCATGCTTGGCGATGCTCCACTAGGCCCTTGTGGGATCGATCATGCCTTTCCGGCAGCAAATGGGCGCGGCGGTTGGTTCGTTGACCCCGCGCCTTGACGCACACGCAAGGGGGCAGCGGACTACGTTCCGATCCCCGGCCACCTCCCAGCCCACGGTCGGGCCTGCTCGTATAGCGCAGCCACCTTGATGAGGCGCGCGTCCTCGCCCCGGCGGCCGACGAGCTGGATGGCCACGGGCAGGCCGTCGCTGTGGACGCCACAAGGCAGCGTCAAGGCCGGATGCCCCGTGAGGTTGAAGGGGTGAGTATAGGGATACCAGGCCTTGCGCACGGTATCGACTTGTCGCCCCTCGATCTCGATCGGCTCGAACAGCCGCTCCTCGATCGGCAGGGCGGTGCGCGCCAGCGTTGGCGTGAGGATCACGTCGAAGCGCTCGAACCAACCCTCGACCTTGCGATAGAGCTGCGTGCGGGCCAGCAGGGCCCGCCCCACGGCCTGGCCGGTGATGTCCTTGCCCAACTCCATCTGCCGGATCAGCGTCGGGCTCAGCCGGTCGCGGCATGTCGCAAGGGCGTCGGAGAAGCGCGCGCTCCAGATCGCGCTGTTGTAGGCAAACCAGACCGGCTCCACCGGCTCGGCCGCCCCGATGTCGTCGTCCATGGGCTCGACGCCGGCACCGAGCTCGCCCAGGGCCAGGGCGGCCCGCTCGCACAGGTCAAGCACCTGGGAGTCGACCACCGTGTTGCCCATGAGAGGCCGCCAGGCGATGCGCAAACCCTTCAGCGAGCCCTCGGGCATGGCGCCAGCGACGAAGCCGGTGGACGGCATGCGGAGGGAATAGGGATCGCTGGGGTGTGGGCCGGCCATGACCTCCAGCATCAGGGCGGTGTCCATCACGCTGCGCGCCATCGGGTTGATGCTGGAGACGTTGGCGAATGCCTCGGGCGCCATGTCGTGCGGCACCACGCCCGAGGACTGCTTGAAGCCCACCACGCCGTTGCAGGCCGCGGGAATGCGCGTTGAGCCTCCGGCATCCGTGCCCACGCCGATGGCGCAGACGCCGGCCGCCAAGGCCACGGCCGCGCCGCCCGACGAGCCGCCGCTGGTGCGGTCTTGTGCCCACGCATTGCGCGTGCGGCCGAACAGGGGCGCCTCGGTATAGGGCATATGCCCGAATTCGGGCGTGGTGGTCTTGCCCACCAGGATTGCGCCGGCCCGCTTCAGCCGGGCGACGGCCACCGCGTCCTCCTTCGGCACGTTGTGCTCGAAGATGTAGGAGGCGAAGGTGGTGCGCACATCCTTGGTGTTGACGAGGTCCTTCACATGCAGCGGCACGCCGTGCAGCGGACCCAGCGCGCGTCCCTCGCTCACCGCCTGATCGGCCGCAGCCGCGTCTTTGAGCGCCTCCTCCGCACAGATCGTGATGAAGCAGTTGAGGGTGGCTTGCGCGCCTTCCGCCTGCGCCAGCGTGGTGCGCATGACCTCAAGGGCCGAGACCTCTTTCGACCGGATCATGCGCGCAAGATTGGATGCGCTCGCGAAGGCGATATCATTGGCGGCCATGGTTGACAAACCCGTTGCAAAACCCCGGCTGGTGCGTCCCGGAGTTCGACAAGCTATAGCAGTTTCTGTTCGCGTTGAATGTCCGGGGATCAT
>JAFMSC010000045.1 GCA_017353825.1 Hyphomicrobiaceae bacterium
TGATGACCGGTTCCGGGACACCATTCTGGCGTTGCCGCTCGCAATCTATGTGACCGATGCCACCGGCCTGATCACCTTCTTCAATCCCGCCGCTGCCGAACTCGCGGGCCGAACGCCCCAGATTGGTCGCGACCGCTGGTGCGTGATCTGGCGCCTACGTTGGCCGGACGGACGGCCAATGCCGCACGAGGATTGCCCGATGGCCGTGGCACTGCGTGAAAATCGCCCTATGAGAGGCGTGGAAGCCATCGGCGAGCGTCCAAGTGGCGCGCGTTTTTCCTTTCTCGCGCATCCAACGCCCATCCACGATGGGGCCGGGGTCGTGATAGGTGGCGTAAATGTGCTCTTGGACATAACCACGGACCGCAAGACTGCCAACAGCTTGCAAAGAGATATCGTCCGCGAACTCGACAGGAAAGCGAGTTCGATCCTCCGTCTGATCGATGCGGTGCTGAAGGAAGCCCACCGGCAAGCGCGTGGAATCGAGGCTCGAAAACTCATCCAGCACACAATCCAGCGTGTAACAACGATCTCTGCGACTCAAGGCCTGCTCCTTGACCCCGATGGCGGAACCAGGATCAACAGCTGGGATCTCTTGACCGCCATCTGCCTTACCGTGCCGCTGGCGATGCAGGACAAGATCGAGCTCCTTTGCGAAAGCGCTGCAGGCGACCTGGCAAGCGAAACGGCCATCCCGCTTAGTCTCATCGCCAAGGAGTTGATCGCCAACGCTGCGACTCACGCACTTATTGGCCGATCTAAAGTTTCCGTACGTATTGGATTGCGTAGGCAACGCGATAGTTACATCTTCACGGTCGAAGACGATGGCCCTGGGTTCCGTTTGCAACCCGCGCACGCGCGCTCGTTCGGGCTGGGGCTCGTGATGACCTTGGCGCGGCAGCTCAACGGTACGTTTGATGTAGAGTGCAGCCCCGGAGCCCGCTGCGTCGTGCGCTTCCCAGATCCGCGTACGCTGAACTGACATCTTCGCCGCCGCCCGGAGCCGACTGTCGTTACCCCTCGCGAAGTGTTCACTCCTGGCGGTTGCTCAGGCACCTATAGACGCTTTCCAGCCCCAACCCCAGCGCTGAGACCGACGACCGCCAGCCCCAGCTCCCGAGCTTGTCGCGGCGGCGGCGACCTCCAGCATGCGCTTGACGCTTTCCCCCTTTACGTCGACAGCACCGAGGCTAAGCCCTGGCGAGCGGAGCTTGTTTGATACCTGAAGGTTGCGTGTACAGCTGGAAAGGTAATGGTGCAGTGCGCCCCATCCGGCGCCAGCACGTGATCAACCGTACCGCCGAGCTCATAGGCAATGAGGTCGCGGATGACGCTCGTGCCATAGCCCGTTTGCGAGGGTTGGGTGACGGCCGGGCCACCCCGTTCGTTCCATTGCAGTCTTACGGCAGAGGGTATGTCTGCGCGCGATTGCACGCTCCACCTGACGGATACCCGCCCCTGGGGTGTGGAAAGTGCCCCGTATTTCGCGGCATTGGTGGCAAGCTCATGCAGCACCATGGCCATCGCCTGCGTCGCGGCGGCCGTGAGCCCGACATAAGGGCCTTCGACTATGGTGTTGCCAGCGCTTGCGTATGGTCCCAGTTCTTGGGCGACGAGGTCGACGAGACTGACGCTTTGCCAGCGACTGCGGCTCAGCAACGCGTGGGCCTCTCCCATTGATTGAAGCCTTTGTTCCAGGGCGTCGATGAAGCCGTCCGTGGAGATGCTGCGCTCGCTGGTGCGTTTAGCGACGACGGCGACGTTTGCGAGAACGTTCTTGACCCGGTGGTCGAGTTCAGCGATCAGCAAGCTCTTCTGCTCTTCCGCCCGCTTGCGTTCGGTGACGTCGATGTTGATGCCAACGACTCGCTCCGCACGCCCGTCGCGATCGTAGGATACGAACGCACGGGCCTCGATCCAGCGAACGTCACCGCCGGAACGCAGAACCCGATATTCTATATGGTACTCGCGCTGCCGCCCAGCGACGGCTTGGCTGAGGATGGCGTCACAGCGTCGGAGATCATCGGGGTGCACGCCAGCTCGCCAGTCGTCGCGCAGAATCGCGGTGGTTCCTTCAGGAAAGCCAAGGATGGCAGCGCAGCCTGGCGAAATCTGTACCCTTGCGGCGGCGATGTCGAATGCATAGTTGCCTACGAGGGCCGTCTTTTCAACGAGCGCGAGGTGTGCGCTTCGTTCCGCGATGGTCGCTTCTTGGCACCGTCGCTCCGCGAACAGTGCAGCAAGGGCCAGCGCACTGAAGGCGATGGCGACCAATCCAGTCTGACCAGCCAGTACACGTTCGGCGATGGCAATGCTTGGATCGCCCAAGCGGCCGACGCCAAACGTGACGGTCCACACGACCGTCAAGGCGAGAATGAACACCGCCGCCGACGCGAACACGGGTCGGCAGCGAGCCGTCAGCCAGAAGAGCAAAGGCAGCGGCAGGGCGAGAGGCAGGATTGTTGCCCAGTGGCTCGTTGGCAACGCAAAGCCCACAATGGTCGCCGCGCTAAGCGCCACAAGCGCCATTGCTGCTTCCGCCAGTTCCACGGCCTTAGGAGGGTCACGGACAACACGAATGAGACCGATGACCAATGGGGCAACAGTGACGATGCCGAGCGCATCGGATGCGAACCAGTGATACCACGTCATCAGGACTGGTGCCGCTGAGCCGTGGAACAGCACGAAGCCAAAGGTCCCGCCGATCCCCGAAACGGCGGCAGCCAGGGCTGCCGCGATCAAGAGCCCGACAACGCGGCCAAAGCTGTCCAGGCTGAAATGCGTCCCAAATTGGCGCTCAATGAAACACGCGGTGAGGGCGGCTTCGGCCGCGTTGCACAGGGCAAAGACAATCGCACTTGCGAAATTTCTATCGCCCGAGAGGTTGGCCGCGAGCGTCGCAGCCACGACACCGGTGACCACTGGCAAGCGTGCGCCCGGCCCAAGGGCCACCAGCGCCCCGGCGGAAACGCCCGCGGCGGGCCAGAACACGGCTACCCCGTCAGGTTCAGTCAGAAGGGTGAGGCTCAGACGCGCCGCCAGGAGGTACAGGGTCCCGGTCGCCGCAGTGAGACCAAGCCAAGCCGCCCAGCCGTGCGCCTCAGCGCCGCAAGAACGCTCCTCGTTCAGCTGCTCCCCAGCCTTGTGCAGCATGCCACCCCCCTACCAGCGCTGCGGTCGCGTGCTGAACCGGACTCTACAGCGCCCCACCCCACGGTCCAGCATCACTTCACCGGTTCATGGGACCCCATCCATCGGGCCGCCACCGACCTCATGGGGTCGCTCCAAACTCCCAAGCCTTGTGGCACGCCTGCACTCTGGCGGTTTGGGTCATGGCGAGCGTGACCGCCTATCCGCCAGGATGCTGCAAATGCCCCCTCTAACCGGGCCGGGTCGCTGCAGGGCCGAAGACTTCAGGCGGTGCTGCCCCGCCACCAAAATAACGGCCGCCTTCGAAAAACCCGCCCGCCAGCCAAGCTCCGAGGCACACCACCGTCTTCTGGATCCGTTTCTTGGCGCGGCTGCCGCAGTGCTCGCGGCGTCGCTGGTGGAGTTTATCCGATCACTGTATCATCGATGTGACGCGCCACGCGTTTCCCCGGTCCCGCATCGGCCTCGGCCGGGGCGATTCCAACACCCCGACGCCCAAGGCGGCGCACGGACAGATTGTGCCTCAGTTCCGGCGCTTTAATTCCGCAGGTTGAGCGGAGTAAGGACATTCGCCGGGCGGTTCACCGCCAGGGCCGACCTCCTGGAGGGAGCTGCCATGGGGGTATCTGCCAAACACGAGGCCGCGCTCGCGCTGCATCGCTTCGGGCTTGGTCCCCGTCTTGGGTCGATTGCCGCAATCAAGGCGGACCCGCGCGGCGCGCTGCTCGCCGAGCTTGACCGGTCCAATGCCGGTTGGATCGCCGCGGGCTCACTGCCGACCAGCGCCCAGGCATTCCGCACTGTCGCGGATGCCAATGCCGAGCGGCAGGCCCGGCAAAAGCTCGCTCTGCGCGCCCAGAAAGAGGCGGCAGGGCCGGGGGGCTCGTCGGGAGCCATGATGGTAGAGACCGATGAGGTCGCCACTGAGATGGCGGCCAAGAAGGCGGCCGAGGCGGTCCCAAACGTGGGACGGCAGATCTACCTCAACGAGGCTAAGGCACGCATCGATGCAGCGCTGGCCGCCGACATCGGCTTTGCCGAGCGGCTCACTTGGTTCTGGTCCAACCATTTCTGCATCTCGGCAGACAAAATTCAAAGCATGTCAGGGGCCTATGAGCGCGAAGCGATCCGGCCGCATATCCTGGGCCGGTTTTCCGACATGCTGCTGGCGACCGAGGGCCATCCGGCAATGCTGTTCTACCTCGACAACTCCATGTCAATGGGCGCAGGGTCGATCGCTGGCGTCAATCGGACGCGAGGGCTGAACGAGAACCTCGCCCGCGAAATCTTGGAGTTGCACACCCTGGGGGTCCGCAGCGTCTACACCCAGGAGGACGTGACCCGATTCGCCAACGTGCTCACAGGTTGGACCCTCGTGGGCGCCGGGGGTGATGCCGAGCGCGGCGGCGAGTTCAGCTTCAACCGGCGGATGCATGAACCGGGCGCGCAAACCATCCTTGGCAAGGTCTACGAGGATACCGGGGTCGATCAGGCCCGCGCCGTGCTGCGCGATCTCGCCGTGCATCCTGCCACCGCCAGGCATGTGTCCACCAAGCTGGCACGGCACTTCATCGCCGACGTTCCCCCTCCGGCGCTCGTGGAGACGCTGACCCGGACGTTCCTCGATACAGAGGGTGACCTGAAGCAGGTTTCAAAGGCCCTCGTCGCCGCGTCGGAGGCCTGGGAGTCGCCGCGCGCCAAGCTCAAGCCCCCGAGTGAATGGCTGATCTCGATGGTGCGCGCGGCCGGCACCGGAGCCGATCCAGCCCGCTTCACGGCCGGCCAGATGCGCCTCGGCGAGCCGCTGTGGCGCCCGCCGTCGCCCAGAGGCTACGCCGACGACGAGGCAACATGGATCGATGGCATCGGCCAGCGCCTGGACGTGGCGAGCATCTATGCCGAGCTTGTAGCAGGCGGCGTTGATCCCCGCTTCATCATCGACACGGTGCTTGAGTCCACCGTGTCGGACGACACGCTTCAGGCCGTCGCGCGCGCGGAGAGCCGGCAGCAGGCGCTCGTCCTGCTCTTCATGTCGGCGGACTTCCAGAGGAGGTGACCTATGTCGTTGCCCAGTTCGTCGCGCAGCCATCTGCCGAGCCGGCGCGCGGCGCTGATCGGGTCCGGTGCCCTGTTTGCCTGGAGCCAGCTGCCGAAGCTCGCGCGCGCGGAGGGCCGCGATCCGCGCATGCTGGTGATCGTCCTGCGCGGCGCCCTGGACGGACTGGGCGCCGTGGTTCCGGTTGGCGATCCGGACTGGGTGGGCCTGCGCGGAGACCGCGCCCTAACTTTGGACGGCAAGCCTGCTGCCCTTCCCCTCGATGCATTCTTCGCCCTCAACCCGGCGATGCCCAACCTCCATCGTCTCTACCGGGCCCAGCAGGCAACGATCGTGCACGCCGTCGCAACACCCTATCGCGAGCGATCCCACTTCGACGGCCAAGATGTCCTGGAAAGCGGGATGGATAAGCCGGGCGCAGTTGATAGCGGTTGGCTCAATCGCGCACTCCTGACGCTGGCGTCCGGCGGGCAAATCGATGCAAGGGGCGGGCGCGCGGTAGCGGTGGGGCCGGTCACGCCGCTGGTGGTGCGCGGCCCGGCGCCGGTGTTGTCCTGGTCGCCGCAGCAGCAGCTCCCCGCGAGCGACGATACCCACGCGCGGCTGCTGGAGCTGTACCAGCACACCGATCCAAGACTGGCGGCCGCGCTCGATGCGCGCGTCCGCCTGGTGGCGCTTGGCCGGGCCGGCGGGATGGATGTTCCGGACCCGGAGGCGGCAAAAAAGCTTCCGCCGCCGGGGATCGCGCGCGTGCGCGCTTTCTTTGCCGAAGCCGCCGGAACCGCCGCCCGCTATCTCGCACGGCCGGACGGCCCGCGCGTGGGGGCCTTGGGCCTCGTCGGCTGGGACACCCACATCAACGAGGGCGCGGCGTCGGGTCAGCTGGCCAACCTCCTCGGAGCGCTTGATGGGGCGCTGGCGGCGGTCGAGACGAACATGGGCATCCCCTGGCGCGAGACGGTGGTCGCAGTCATCACCGAGTTTGGGCGCACGGCGCGCATCAACGGCACCGACGGCACGGACCATGGGACCGGCACGGTTGCCGTGCTGGCCGGGGGCGCCCTCAAGGGTGGACGCGTGATCGCGGATTGGCCCGGGCTGAAGCCGGCCGACCTCCACGAGAATCGCGACCTCAGAGCCACGATCGACTTGCGCGCGGTGCTCAAGGGCGTGCTCAAGGATCACCTCAGGGTCGAGGCGGCAGCGCTCGCCGGCACGGTGTTTCCTGCCAGCGCGGATGTAGCGCCGATGGAGGGGCTGGTCGCATCGAGTTGATGCGTCACGATTTCCCGTTCATCCGGCGCCCGGCGATGGCTGGCACAGGACCTCGCGGCCTTGACGCGTGCTCGCGGTGCAATCGGCGAAGCCCAGGAGCGACTTTTCGGGGCCATTGGCCGCTTCTTGCGATGCCTACCTTGGTTCTAGGCTCACCCGTTCGCCACCGGCGTCCGCACGGCAGGTCCACCACCCCAAGCCGACAAACCGGCGCCAGCGTCCACGCGACTTCGTGCCAGAGCTTGACGATCTTTCTTGCGCCGCCTCATGGATAGCCTAATCGGAGGGCTCAACTTAGGCGATAGAGCACGGGGGACGCGATGGCGGAGGCAAGCCGCGAGCGGCGCACCGGCATACCGCGGGGCACGGATGTCCGTACCGAAGCGGATGCCGGAAAGGCGCGCGTGTACGTCTCCTACGGCCGCGACGAGCTCGATTTTTCCGACCAGCTCGCCGCAGGTCTCGATGCGTGCGGCTTCGACCCGGTTCTCGACCGCCACGGCATCGCCGGCGAGCAGGGATGGCAGAGGAGGCTCGGCGCTCTCATCCAAGCCGCCGATACCGTGGTGTTCGTGCTCTCGCCATCCTCTGCGGCCTCGAAAGTGTGCACTTGGGAGGTCGAGGAGGCATCCCGGCTCAACAAGCGCATCATTCCAGTGGGCTTCCGTCCGCTCGACGACATACATCCGCCGCGCGCCATCCAGGACCTAGGCTGCATCTACTTCTATCGCGAGCCGAATGCGCCGGGTAGCGCATTCGGCTCGGGCCTGGCGCACCTCGCCCATGCCCTCAACAGCGATCTCGACTGGCTGCGCGACCACACGCATCTTGCCCAGCGCGCTGCCGATTGGGAGGCCGGCCGCCGATCGGTCGACCTCCTCCTGTCCGGCGACGACCTCGCCCGGGCGCGCACTTGGCTGGCACTGAGGCCTCCGGGCACGCCTGGGCCGACCGCCCTGCACCTTGAGTTCATCGGCACAAGTGCCGACGAAGAGGCAGCCCGCATCGAGGCCGAGCGGCGCGAGATCGAGGCGGCGGCGGCCGCCCAGGCCAAACAGGCCGCGGCCCTGAGGGCCGCTGAGGAGGCCGCCGGTAGGCGCAGACGGCTGCGCATCATCGCGTTCTGGGTGCTGACAGTTGCCGTGGTGGTGAGCGGGTGGCTGGCGTTCCGGGCCTTCGAGGAGGTCGCCCGAAGGGAGGCGGCCCGGCGCGCGGCCGTCGCGGCGCAGCACAAAGCCGAGGAGAACACCGAGGGCGTCGAGGCGGCGCTGGCCCAGGTCGAGTCCGAGAAGGACCGCACCGAGGCGAAGCTGAAGGAGACGCAGACCGCCCAGTCCCGCTTCCTGGCGGTGAAGGCGCGGGAGGCTCTGGAGGTACAGGACCACACTAAGGCGGTCCTGATTGCGCTTGAGGCCCTTCCGGAGCCCGGGGTCGAGCCCCGGCGTCCAATTGTCGACGGGGTGCCGGCCATTCTCTACGAGGCGCTGGGCGCATTGCGCGAAGAGCGCGTCCTGGTGCGCCACACCGGCGCCGTCCTGGGCGTGGCGTTCAGCCCAGATGGGAAACGCTTGGTGACGGCGTCGGCGGACGGCACCGCCCGCTTGTGGGATCCCGCCGACGGCAAGGACATTGCCGTCTTGAAGGGGCACGCGGGCCCGGTGCTGGGCGTCGCCTTCAGCCCCGACGGCAGATGGCTGGTCACGGCGTCCGGAGACGGGACGGCGCGCCTGTGGACCGCCGGCGACGGGCGGGAGCTCGCCGTCCTAAAGGGTCATACCGGCCCGGTGCTGATGGCCGCATTCAGCTCAGACGGCACGCGCTTGGTGACGGCGTCCGAGGACCACACGGCGCGGGTGTGGGACGGAGCGGAGACCGTCGCGCTCCTCAAGGGCCACACCGGCGCGGTGCGCAGCGCGACGTTCAACACAGCGGGCACACGCGTGGTCACGGCCTCCGACGACGGCACGGTGCGCACCTGGGACTGGAGCGCTGGCAAGGAGACCGCCATTTTCAAAGGCCACACACGAGCGGTACGCAGCGCATTCTACAGCGCCGACGGTAAGCGCGTGGTAACGGCCTCCGACGACGGCACGGCGCGCATCTGGGAGCCGGGCAGCGGCAAGGAGATCGCGGTCCTCAAGGGACATGCCCGGTCGGTGGGGAGCGCGACGTTCAGCCCCGACGGCAAGTGGCTGCTGACGGCGTCCCAGGACGGCACCGCTCGCATCTGGGATGCCGGCAGCGGCAAGGAGATCGCCGTTCTGAGCGGCCACGCCGCCCCGCTGCGCAGCGCGGCGTTCAGTCCCGACGGTAAGCGCGTCATTACAGCGTCCGACGACCGCACAGCGCGCCTGTGGAAAGCCGCCGATGGCAGCGAGCTCGCCGTCTTCAGCGGACACGCCGGGGCCGTGGAGGCCGCGGTGTTCAGCCCGGACGGGGAGCGCGTGGCAACCGCCTCGCGCGACAACAGCTCGAGCCTGTGGGACGCGGCGGGCCGCACCCATGGTGCCACCGTGCTGGACAGCGGCCCAGCCGAGAGTGCAGCGTTCAGTCCCGACGGTGGCCGTCTGGTGACGATTGCGGAGGGCAAGGAGGCACACCTGTGGGACGCCGCCGACGGCAAGCAGCTCGCCGTCCTCACGGGGCAAGTCAGCCCGGCGTTCAGCGCCGACGGCAAACGGCTGGTGAGCGTCGATGACCTTGTCGCACGCCTGTGGGACGCGGCCGACGGCAAGCAGGTGGCCGTGCTGAAGGGCCACACCGCTCGCGTGGAAGCGGCGTTCTTCAGCCCCGACGCTAGCCGCGTGGCGACGGTATCAGAGGACCAGACTGCGCGCATCTGGAATGCCGACGACGGCAAGGAGGTCGCTGTTCTCAAGGGCCACAGCGGCGAGGTGTGGGGAGCGGCGTTCAGCCCCGATGGCAAGCACGTGGCAACCGCTTCCGGAGACGCCACCGCCCGCCTTTGGGACGCGGCCACCGGCACCAGCCTCGCGGTCCTGGAAGGTCATACCGCGACGGTGGAGCAGGTGGTGTTCAGCCCCGACGGCAAGCGTTTGGCAACCGCCTCCTACGACAAGACCGCGCGCCTCTGGGACGCCACCGATGGCAGCCCCATCGCAATCCTCAGGGGCCACAACAGCGAGGTGCGGAGCGCCGCCTTCAGCTCCGACAGCAAGCGCGTGCTGACGGTCTCCAACGATTTCGTCGCGCACCTGTGGGATGCCGCCAATGGCCGGCAGATCGCCGTCCTGAAGCGCGTTGGTCGTCCATTCGGGAACGCGGCATTCAGCCCGGATGGCAAGCTTGTGATGACCGCCGACGGCCGTACGGCGCGCCTGTGGGACGCCGGCGACGGCCGGGAGGTTGCCGTCCTCGCGGGCCACACCAAGGCGGTGTGGAACGTGGCCTTCAGCACCGATGGCAAGCGGGCGCTGACGGCTTCCGAAGACGGCACCGCACGCCTTTGGGACACCGCAGAGCGCCGGGAGCTCGCCGCCTTCAAGGGCCATGGCGGTCCGGTCGAGAGCGCGGCATTCAGCGCCGACGGCACCCGCGTCGCGACCACGTCCTACGACAAGACCGTGCGCATCTGGGATTTTCCCTGGACCTCGCTCGCCGAGTTGATCGATGTCGCGATCGCCCGGGCTCCGCGCTGCCTGGTGGAACGGGAGCGGCACAGCCTGTTCCTGGGGGAAGAGGCGCCCGGGTGGTGCTACACGCTCGCCAAGGCGCCCTACCGGCCGCGCCGCTTCGGCTTTGTCCACAGCGCCATCGACAAAGCTCGGGCTGCGCGGCTGCGACTCGCCACACCCGAGGGGGTGGTGATCGATCGGGTGCAAAAGGGCCTGCCCGCGCAAGCGGCGGGCCTCAGGATGGACGACGTGGTGCTGGCCGCGGACGGCACCCCGGTCCCCGACCAGCAGAGCCTCACCGCGGCGCTCGACCGCGTCCCGGTGGACGGCAGCATCCGCCTCACGGTCCTGCGCGCCGGGCAGCGCCTGGAAATCGAGCTGAAGCCGGCGTTCTGATGACTGAGGGTAGCCCCGACCCTGCGGGAGACCGCGGCAAGATTGCAAGGAGCCGTAAAGGGAGCCGTAAAGCGAGATCCGCTTGGCTCGGAGATGCCCCTTGGGGACGTGGTGAGGGGACAGCTTGGTGATCTCCAACTCGCTGACGGCTTCCAACGTGCTCCTCTCACCAGGGGCTGAGCCTCTGACAATTGCTTTTCTGCATGACGCGACCCCGCATGGCCCGCCGTCGACTCTGACCTCCATCAGCAATCGAATGTTGCCCGGCGCCCGTTTGTCCGTTCTCTGGTGACGGCGCTCTCGATCATTCAGCTATCGGCTGTCCAGCGCGTTCGCCGGCAGGCAATAGCTGATCGGCGGCGGCTGTGAACATCCTCGAGCTGGAGCCGGTGCAATGATCCTCCAATCTCCTACCCAGGCCGAGCCATTGCTCCAAGCCGCCCTGGAGACGGTGCTCGCGCGTTTGCGGTCGCTTGTTGACCGCCCGGACCGCGCCGATCTATTGACCCAGGCGTTCGGGGAGAACGCCAATCTGCCCGTTGCGGAGACCCTGCTCCGGACCCTGGCCGCCGGCAAGTTGCCGCGCGTCGAAGTGGTCAATCCCGATGTACTCGACGGCGCCTACGGTGCCTTCGTCGCGGCAAGCAACACCATCCTGGTCTCCGGGAGCCTAGCCCATAGCACGTCGGCCGATCATGCCGCGCTGTTGCCCGCAGTACTGCTCGAGGAGATCGGCCACTACATCGACGCCAGGGTGAACGCCGCGGACGCGCCCGGTGACGAGGGCGAGATCTTTGCGCGTCTCGCGCAGGGTGCACGGCTCGGGCAGGCAGAGCTTCAGTCGCTGCGATTGCAGAATGACCATGCCGCCATCTCGGTCGACGGGAAGACGGCGGCGGTCGAAGAGGCGACCTTGCTCGACGGCTCGCTCTCGGACTGGACGGCAGCCGACCGACTCGACGACGAGGCAAGCGGCGTGGCCGGCTACGAGGCCTATGGGCGCTATGATGCTGGCACGAGCACGTTCGAGCTAGCGCTGCGTTCGCCGGTACCAATCGGCGCCAATTCAACGATCTGGCTGAACACTGACCGCAACCTTGCCACTGGGTACCAGGTGTTTGGCTTCGCCGCCGGCGCCGAGTACAATATCAACTTCGATGCCTCCGGCACGCCGCATCTCTATACCGGGGCCGACGGCCAGACGCTGGTTCCCGACGCCACCGTCGACTTCGCCTACAGCGCCGACCGGACGGTCGTGGAGATGACCGTCTCCGGCGCTGCACTCGGCGGCACGCAGGCGCTCGACGCCTACATCGACGTCAATAACTCAGCGTTCCTGCCCAACGACTACTCCAATTTCACGTATACCGTTGCGGCGCCCCAGGCCCCGGCGCAGCCCGCCACCGTTGGCGCCGTCACGCTCGACGGCAGCCTCGCCGAATGGTCGGACCAAACCCGCATCGACCGCGTGGCGCCCGTGAACGGCTGGGAGGTCTACGGCCGGGTCTCCGACGACAGCTACGTGTTCGCGATCAAGGCGCCCGCGGGAACCACGGTCGGGCCCAACACCACCGCATGGCTCAATACTGACCAAGATGTGACCACAGGGTTCCAGATCTTCGCCACCTCCGGCGGCGCCGAGTACAACATCAACTTCGACAGCAACGGCGTGCCGTTCCTGTTCACGGGCGATGCCGGAGCGACGCCCGCGTCCACCGATCCACTCCCCTTCGCGCGCAGCGCCGACGGCACCACCGTCGAGTTTGCTGTGGCCAAGGCGGCGATCGGCAATCCGACCGCAATCGATGCCCTCATCGACGTCAACAACACCACCTTCCTGCCGGGGAATTTCTCTGGTCCGGCCTATACCGTGCTCGATAACTCCGACCTGCCGGCGCGCACCGATGTCTCCAAGAAGGTGGCGATCGTCTATTCCGACACCACGGCGGAGCGCTACTTCGGCGATCCCGCGCTGCCGGGGCAGCACGACATCAACCTGACGGCCTACTCGCAGCTCTTCATGGCGGCGCAGAACCAAGCTGCCATGGCCGGCGTCCCCTACGACATCCTGACCGAGGCTGATCTCACAGACCTCTCCAAGCTCGTCAACTACGACGCCATCGTGTTCCCGTCGTTCCAGTTCGTGAACAGCGCCAATGTCACAGCCATCGAGAACAACCTGAAGCTGCTCACGCAGAATTACGATACCAGCCTCATCGCCGCCGGCAACTTCATGACCGCCGACCAGAACGGCACGGTCCTGCCGGGCGACGCCTACGCGCGCATGAAGGAGCTGTTCGACGTAGCGCCGCAGGCCAGCGGGTTCTCAGGCAGCACCAGCGCCGCGATCACCTCGGCTGGCACGGGCTTCGACGGCGTCGGCGGCTATACCGCCGGCGAGGCGATCCACACCTATTCCAACACCGCCGGCGTCGGCTGGCTCGCCTTCACCGACGCGACCCCCGGCACGACGCCACTAACCGTGATCGACAATGAGACGATTACGGGCACGGGCGCGGGAACCTATGCCGCCGTCACCGCGAGCAGCATCAACGGCGACCGCAACGTGCACTTCTCCACCGAGGCCCTGCTCGGCGACAACAACCAGCTCTGGCAGGCGATCCAGTATGCGGTGGACGGCACCCAAGGTCCGACGGTGGGACTGCAGATGACCCGCGGGGACGCCATCGTTGCTGCGCGCATCGACATGGACCAGGCGCAGGAGGCTTCCGATGTCACGCCAGAGGGTGGGGGGCCCGGCATCTACAACGCGCTGCTGCCGATCCTTAATGAGTGGAAGGCCGACTACAACTTCGTCGGGTCCTATTACATCGACATTGGCAACAATCCGCCCGATCAGCAGACCAATTGGGCGGTCTCGGGACCGCTCTATCAACAGATTCTCGCTATGGGCAACGAGATCGGTACCCACAGCTTCACGCATCCTGAGGACACCAATACGCTCACCCCCGCCCAGATCGAGTTCGAGTTCAACCAGTCGCAGCTCCTCATCGAGCAGCAACTCGGCATCGATGTTACGGGTGCCGCCGTTCCAGGCGCTCCCGAGCACCTGGCGACCGCGCTCGAGATCCTGCCCTACTTCGACTACATCACCGGCGGCTATGCTGGCGTCGGCGCCGGCTATCCGGGCGCCATCGGCTACATCCTGCCGTCGGTGCAGAACCAAGTCTACATCGCTCCCAACGCCACCTTCGATTTCACGCTCAACGATTTCCGCGGCATGACGCCCGCCCAGGCCGATGCCTTCTGGGCTCAGGAGTGGGCGTCGTTGACGGCGCATGCGGATGCGCCGGTGGTGGTTTGGCCGTTCCACGATTACGGCCCGACCACGTGGCCGGTCGATGCCACTAAGCAGTCGCCCTACGACGTGTCGCAGTACACAGACTACATCGCGCGCGCCGCCGCGGCCGGTGCGGAGTTCATCACCCTCGACGATCTGGCGAGCCGCGTCGAATCGTTCGACAATTCCTCGGTCAGCTACGCGGTGAGCGGCGACGTCGTCACCGCCGACGTCACGTCTCCCGACGCCGGGCGTTTTGCGCTCGACCTCGATAACCTCGGCGCGCAAACGATTGCGAGCGTGGCAGGCTGGTACGCCTACGACACCGACAGCGTATTCACCGACCGCGACGGCGGCACCTACGCGATCACCCTCGGCGCGACCCAGGCTGACGTGTCCCACATCACCGACGTCGGCGACCGCAATGAGCTGGTCTCGCTCACCGGCGATGGCACCGATCTTTCCTTCCGGATCGTCGGCGAGGGCAACGTCATCATCGACCTCGCCAACGAGGCGGACACCGTGCCGATCGTCACTGGCGCGAACATCGTCAGCCAGGTCGGCGACGTGCTGACGCTCGACATCGGCGCGATCGGCACGCACGACGTGGCCGTCTCGCTCGTGGCCAATCATCCACCGGTCATCACGTCGAACGGGGGCGGCGCAACGGCGGCCATCTCCTACGCTGAGAACGGCATCGCGCCCGTGACCACGGTGACCGCCACCGATGCCGACGCGGGCCAGGCGCTCGCCTATTCGCTCGATGGTGGCGCCGACGCGGCATTGTTCAGCATCGACCCCACGACCGGCGCGCTGACCTTCAAGACCGCGCCCGACTTCGAGGCGCCTGCCGATCAGGACCGCAACAACGTCTATGACGTGATCGTGAAGGCTGCCGACACCGGCTCCCCGTCCACAAGTGACACACAGGCGCTGGCGATCACCGTTACCAACGTCAACGATCCACCGGTCATCACGTCGAACGGGGGCGGCGCAACGGCGGCCATCTCCTACGCTGAGAACGGCACCGCGGCCGTGACCACGGTGACCGCCACCGACGCCGACGCCGGCCAGACGCTCGCCTATTCGCTCGCTGGTGGCGCAGACGC
>JAFMSC010000046.1 GCA_017353825.1 Hyphomicrobiaceae bacterium
CCGGCCTACGGGGTTGGCTACGACCGCCGCCGGTCATTGGCGCCCGCGCCCTCGCCCGCGGGCATGTCCGTTGGGTCGTGCTCAAGCGGTCCCCTGGCGCGCGCAGGCGGGGCCCTCATCGCGCCCCTCCGCACTTGCTCGGTGACCACGCGCTCCAGCTCGGGGGGCAAGCGGCTCACCACCGTCACCGGCGTGCCGATGGAAACGCGGCTCGCCAGGTCGATGACATGTCCGTTGAGCATGCGGAAGCATCCCGAGGAGGCAGCACGGCCGATCGATTTGGGGTCGTTGGTGCCGTGGATGCGGTAGAGCGTGTTGCCAAGATAGAGCGCCTTGGCGCCCAGCGGGTTGTTCAATCCGCCGCGCATATGTTCGGGAAGGTCCGGATCGCGTTCGCGCATCTCCTCCGGAGGATGCCAGTCCGGCCAGTTGACGGTCCTGCTAATCTTCTCCGTACCGGTCCACGAAAAGCCCTCGCGGCCGACAGAAATGGGATAGCGAAGGGCCTGCGTCGGCGACTCCACCAGGAACAACTGCCGTCCCTTGTGGTCGATGACGATGCTGCCGACGGGATAGCTGCTCGGGAAGGCCACGCGGCCGGGCGCTACTGGCGCGATCTCGGGCCGCGGTCCGCCGGAGCGGATCGCGGAGCCGAAACGCGGCGGGAAATCGTCGTCTTCGTCCCAATCCCTTCCGGGAGGGAAGCCGTAGGACGGCTTCTGGTATTGATAGGGATAAGGGTAGTCCCGGTAGTTCCTGTCGTTGTCCCAGGGCGGGGGCCCCCACTGTGCGAACGCCGAACCGCTCCACAACGCGCTCATGGATGTCAACACGAAGGCTAGAACCGCCAACCGCAACATCGATCGTCCCCTCCCCGTCCCCCCGCCAGCCGCGCCGACGGGCATTTCGCTCGACAAAATTTGCAAGTACCAAGAATGGGGCCGTCGCGCAATCGGCGGCTGTTGATGAGTTAGCCCGTATGCGACCATAAGCGGTCGCGCGTCCCCGCTCAGTCACTCGCCCTTGCGCAACGCATGCCAGGTGCCATCAGCGCCGATTGCCAGGCGCCAGTGCGTGTACTTCCCCTTCTCTTTCATCTCGCTCGCGACGTTGGCGGGCACCAGCCTGAGCAGCTCCACCTCCTGCCGTGGCGTGAGCTTGCCGAGCGGCACCTCGGCGAAGTAGGGCCACACGTAGAGCTGGTTGTTCTCGATGTCAGCCCCACGCGGGATGGCCACGTATCCAGAGTCGAGAATAAGCGAAAGGGCAGCGAGCGTCTCGCGGCCTTGGCCGTCACCCGAGTTGGCCTTCCAGTGTGCCACCGGGTCAGTCTTGCCCGGCACGCCGAGATCGGGCTTCATGCCGCTCATGTCGTAGATGTGGCCCAGCTCCTCGATCCGGCCGGATTCGATGGCGGCCAGCAGGGCATCGCGCAGGTCGAGCACCGGCCGTGGCAAGCCTTGCGTGCCGTAACGCACCTTGGGCAGCGGCGGCGGCTTCTGTTGTTGCGGGGTGGCGGTATCAGGTTTGACCGGCGGTTCCGGGGAGGCCGAGTGCATCAGCGAGAGCACGCCAGCTGCGGCGAACAGCAGGCCCGCCGCCCGCAGGGCCCAGGCCGTGGTAGCGCTTTGCCGCATGGGACACTCCAGCTCGGGCTTTCATGCATTGCCGGCGCTGCAGCGCGGGGCCCATGCCCGAGAAGCCGTCTGCGGCCCGCGCGGCAAAGCACCATATCCCCACCCAGGATATTGCGCACGATACGATATGTGACGGGCCTCAAGGCGACGGTGCCGACGGAGCGGATTTGGCGGATTCGGCGAGTTTGGAGCAAGCCCTAGCACTCTCCATGTCGCACATCCCCAATGTCTTCGTCATCGTCCCCGTCGGGGTCATCGCGGGCCTGCTGTTGGCCCTGCCGTTCGGGCCCACCAACCTGCTCGGCTTGCAGCGCGCGGTGGAGGGCGGCTTCTTCGGGGGCATGGCGGCCGGCATCGGCATCATGCTGGGCGATGCACTGATCGCACTGTTCGCAGCCCTGGGCGTGAACGCCGTTACGGGCGCCATCAGGGAGTACCGCGCCGCCATCCAGCTCCTCGGCGGCCTCGGACTGCTGGGCGCCGGCATAAAGCTCTACTTCGTGCCGAAAAGCATCGCCACACACGTCGAGGTTGCCAAATCCTCCTTGCGCGATCACGTCTGGGGCATCCCCGCCATGTTCTTGCTCACGATCACCAACCCGGCTGCGGTACTTGGCCTGATGGCAATCTACGCTGGCTTGAGCACCTTCGTGCGGGTGGAGACCGTGCTCGACGCCCTCACCATGGTGGGCTCTATCATGGGCGGCAGTTTCCTTTACTGGTTCGTGGTGTCGGAGCGCATCGCCCTTGTGCGCCGCCGGCTCGACGAGGTGCAGCTGGGGCGCATCAACGCACTGGCCGGCCTCATCCTCATCGGCTTCGGCGGGATCCTGATCGCCGAGGTCGTGCTCAGGTGGCTCGTGCTGTGGGGCGTGGCGCTGCTGTTCTAGGCGATCGCTCCCTCCCCCAACGCAATCCGCCTTCTGCGTGCACGTCAATGGCGCGGGCAAACGGCCGGCGTGATCCGCTGGCTCGTGACCCGGGTTACGGGCAGGATAGGCAACCTCGACAACGCGGCGCGCGCGGCAGCTGTCTGACAACCCCGGCGAGCTCGCTCGCCGTTCCCTCCTGCCGCCGACAGACGACGCGCGCAAAGAGAGGCGCATATGGGAGTACTCCTCTCTCGGTCGGCCGTGGAGACGTCTGCCAGCGGGTGGGTTAAATCGCAGGGTCTGACCCCCAACCCCCCATCTACTGCAAATTCCCGCAGAACCTTTGGATGCGAGCGCAGGCCTCCTCCAGCTCGGCATTGGAGGCGGCGTAGGAGACGCGGAAGAACGGGCTCATGGCGAACGCCGCCCCGTGCACCACCGCCACGCCCTCCTCGTCGAGCAGCGCCAGCGCGAAGTCCTCGTCGGTGTTGAGCGTGACACCCTTGGGGGTGGTCTTGCCGATCACCCCAGCGCACGAGGGGTAGACGTAGAACGCGCCTTCGGGTTTGGGGCACTTGATGCCGCTCGCCTGGTTCAGCATCGACACAACGAGGTCGCGGCGCTCCTTGAAGGCCCTGGCGTTGCGGGGGATAAAGTCCTGCGGACCGTTCAGCGCCTCCACGCCCGCCCACTGCGTGATCGACGACGGGTTGGACGTGGACTGCGACTGCAGCTTGCACATGGTCGTGATGAGCGGCTCCGGCCCGCCCGCATAGCCCAGCCGCCAGCCCGTCATGCAGTAGGCCTTGGAGAAGCCGTTGAGGGTGAGCGTGCGCCCGTACAACTCAGGCTCCACCTGGGCCGGCGTGTAGAAGGTGCGGCCGTCGTAGAGAAGGTGCTCGTACATGTCGTCGGTCAGCACCCACACGTGCTGGTTCTTCGGCCGCATGAGCACGTCGGTCAGCGCCTTTAGCTCCTCCCCGCTGTAGGCGGCCCCCGAGGGGTTGCAGGGTGCGTTGAACACCAGCCATTTCGTGCGCTCGGTGATGGCGGCGTCCAATACCTCGGGCTTTAGGCGATAGCCGTCCTCGATCCGGCACGGCGCCGACACCGGCTTGCCGCCGCCCAGCAGCACGATATCGGCATATGACACCCAGTAGGGCGCCGGGATCACCACCTCCTCGTTGGGGTTCAGCGTGCAGATCAGCGCATTGTAGAGCACCTGCTTGCCGCCGGTGCCTACGGAGATCTGCGAGGCCTTGTAGTCGAGTGCGTTTTCGCGCTTGAATTTGGCGACGATGGCGGCCTTCAGCTCCGGAATCCCATCCACGTCGGTGTACTTGGTCTTGCCCTCCTTGAGGGCACGCACTGCGGCTTCCTTGATGTTGTCGGGCGTGTCGAAGTCGGGCTCACCGGCCGATAGGGAGATCACGTCGCGGCCCTTGGCCTTCAGCTCGCGCGCCTTGGTCGCCATACCGATGGTCTGGGACGGTGAGATGCGGTTGACGCTGTCGGAGAAGAAGCGGGCTGGAAGCGCTCCCATGGCGGCCTCTCTGGTGCCTTGGTTGGGGTTGCAATCGGCGCAGTCGGCAGACGGCGCGGACCCTACGCCGCGACGTCCCCGAGTCAAGCGCGCATTGACCACGCGGCCACCCGCGATGCGAGTGGCGTCAATCTGGGGAGCGGCCTGCCGGGCGCCCCAGCCCCCGGAGACTTGAGCACGGACCTCCTCGAGCGCGAGCGCAGGATTTTTACGCTCTGAGCTGTCCCATTCGTCACGACTGCTGCACGACCTCGGCATGGGTGGGGGCGATGCCGGCCCTCACTTTTCCATATCATCGACGATCGGTGCGGGACGGACTTCGCGGCCTGGATACACAGTGGCGCACCTTCTTCAACAATGTACGGCGGCTCCTCACTTGCCAGCCATCGCCGGTCGGGTGGCGGCCGCGTGGCATCCTTTGATCGCCCGATGGCGTTGGGCCCTTTGGCTGGTCGCATGGCCGTCGCAGGGGCGTATCCTGCCTACATTTGCCTGCACTCGGCCGGCTCTGCACACCATCTGGCCGAGGCGAGAGCTGCGGCCATCGCCCTTGGCCCAAGCGTCCGGCAGGGTGTGGTCAATTCGGCCGATCGCAGGTCGGCTAGCACCAGGCTGATTTGCCGCGCTCTGAGCTACCTCAGGCCGGCTCCGCTTCGGCAACCTGGCAGGTGCGAGCCGGGGCGCACCCCCATCCATACCCGCGTCACGGGAAGGTCCGGCATGGGCAAGCAGGTGAGGGGCGTTGGCGGCGCCAAGAGCGGCCAAAGGCGGGCCCGGTTGCGCGGCAGGCGTGGGGACTTGCCATTTTCTCCAGAGAGGCTGGTAAGAAGGCTGGCAAGCAAGAAACCAAAACAACATGTTGTCAAAATGAGCAGCCAGGGAGATGGTAGGAACAAACCTCAGCAACCATGAAGCCCTGGATCTTCTACACCATCGTGGCCTGGCAGGTGACCCCACTGGCCCCTGTCGAGCAGAAGACGCTGGTCCTCCAGTTCGAGTCGCTCAAGGAGTGCCTGTCGGTTGCCGATCAGGTGGAGTCCCAGATCAAGGAGATGAAGTCGATCTTCTACCTGAAGCAGATCAGCTGCCTGTCCTGCGAGAGCCTCTACGGCAAAGACCGCTGCAAAGCGAAGCGTTCCTAAAAGGCGGCGCGGGAACGGGCGCCGGCTGAGGTGGCCACCCCCCGTGTCGTTGCTCGGCGCCCGCAGCCCATCTCGGGGCGGCAGGGGGCAATGGCACGGGCTCCAGTCAAATCGCCTGCGAAGGAGGCCGCGCGCTGGGAGCGACGCTTGCGCGCCAGCTGGTCAGCCCAGCGCCTTGTTGGCCGCCTTCACTTTCTCGGCATCAACGTACACCTGCCCACCCAGGTCGCGGAACCTCTGGCTCATCTCGGCCATACCAGCCTCGGGATCGACCACCGTCGTGGCCTTGTCCACCTCCACCTGGCGCTCGTTGAGCTTGGAGGCGTACTCGCGGACCTGCTGGGTAATCTCCATGGAGCAGAACTTGGGGCCGCACATGGAACAGAAGTGGGCGACCTTGTGGGCCTCCTTGGGCAGCGTCTCGTCGTGCATGCTGCGCGCGGTGTCAGGGTCCAGGGAGAGGTTGAACTGGTCCTCCCAGCGGAACTCGAAGCGGGCCTTGCTCAGCGCGTCGTCGCGCAGCTGCGCGGCCGGGTGGCCCTTCGCCAAATCCGCCGCATGGGCGGCGATCCTGTAGGTGATGACGCCGGTCTTCACGTCGTCGCGGTCGGGGAGCCCTAAGTGCTCCTTGGGCGTGACGTAGCAGAGCATGGCGGTGCCGAACCAGCCGATCATGGCGGCGCCGATTCCGCTCGTGATGTGGTCGTAGCCCGGCGCGATGTCGGTGGTGAGGGGCCCGAGCGTGTAGAACGGCGCCTCGCCGCATGTCGCCAGCTGCTTGTCCATGTTGATCTTGATCTTGTGCATCGGCACGTGGCCGGGGCCTTCGATCATCACCTGGCAGCCCTTGGACCAGGCAATTTTGGTCAGCTCGCCCAGCGTCTCCAGCTCGGCGAACTGGGCGGCGTCGTTGGCGTCCGCGATCGAGCCGGGGCGCAGGCCGTCGCCGAGGGAGAAGCTCACGTCGTAGGCCCGCATGATGTCGCAAATGTCCTCGAAACGCTCGTAAAGGAAACTCTCTTTGTGATGTGCGAGGCACCACTTGGCCATGATTGAGCCGCCGCGGCTGACGATACCCGTGACGCGGCTGGCGGTGAGCGGTACGTAGCGCAGGCGTACCCCGGCGTGGATGGTGAAATAGTCCACGCCCTGCTCGCATTGCTCGATCAGAGTGTCGCGGTAGAGCTCCCAGGTGAGCTTCACTGGGTCGCCGCCACACTTCTCCAGCGCCTGGTAGATGGGCACCGTGCCGATCGGCACGGGCGAGTTGCGCAGGATCCACTCTCGTGTGGTGTGGATGTTGCGGCCCGTCGAGAGGTCCATCACGGTGTCGGCGCCCCAGCGCGTCGCCCACACCATCTTCTCCACCTCCTCCTCCACGGAGGAGGTGACGGCCGAGTTGCCGATGTTGGCGTTGACCTTCACCAGGAAGTTGCGGCCGATGATCATCGGCTCAAGCTCGGCGTGGTTGATGTTGGCGGGGATGATGGCGCGCCCGCGCGCGATCTCCTGGCGCACGAATTCTGGTGTGATGTGCTCTGGGATGGAGGCCCCGAAGCTCTCGCCGTCGGCCAGCACCGCTTTGGCCCGCACAAGGACGGCTTTGCGGCCCAGGTTCTCGCGGTGGGCGACGTAGACCATCTCCTTGGTGACGAGGCCGGCGCGGGCGTACTCGTACTGTGTCACCGGCTTGCCCGGCAGGCCGGTGAGCGGCCGCGGCTTGTTGGGGAAGTCGCGCTCAAGGTGCCGGCCGGTGGCGTTGCCGTTGTCCTCGGGCTTGACCGCACGGCCCTCGTATTCCGCAACGCCACCGCGCTCGCGCACCCAGGCGCCGCGGAGGCGTGGCAGGCCTTTCTCCACGTCGATGGCCGCGCCGGCATCGGTGTAGGGACCCGACGCGTCGTAGACGCGGAAGCCGCGCCCACCGGCGCCTTCGCCAGCTCCGTCGCTGAGCGCGATCTCGCGCAGCGGCACACGGATATCGGCGTGGCCCTCGGGCGCGGAATAGACCTTGGTCGAGGCGCTGAGGGGTCCCGTGGTAACCTTGGGAATCATCAGGTCCTTTGTGCGCGCAATCTTGTTCATCTCCACCTCACGTGTCAGGCCCGTAGGCCTTGTAGGAAAGAAAGGCACCCGCAACCAAGAGCACGAGGCCGCCGATCACGAGGCCGGCGACGCTGCCCGAGAATGCCTCGGCGATCGGAGCGACGCCTTGTGGGAGCCACATGCGCACGAGGCCGCTTACGACGGCGAGCCAGCCGACCACGGTGACGATGACCGGCCAGCCGCTGGTCCACACGTTGTGGACGCGCACGATGGCGAGCCCGGCCAGAAGGGTCAGGAGTCCGGAGAGGAAGATCAGCGCATAATTGTGCGCGACCTCGCCGATCATTGACGGGATGATGTTGCGGTTAAGGAGCATGGCGATGCCGATGGCGACGAGCAGCGGCCCGACCAGCCCGGCGATCTGCTTGGAGTGTGTCATGGTTGTCCGTCCCTTCGCCGGCATGACCCGGATCAGGTTCAAAGGGTGGCGGCGCGGGCTTCAGCGCCGTCTCAGCCGGCTGCCGCCGGCCCCCCTGGAAGGCCATCAGTGTAGGCCGATCGCGCAGGGTGTCAACGACAGGCGCGTGCGGCGCGCAATGTGGCCGGGTCTCATCCTCTGAATTGGCTCTTCCGCCTGCCGTGAACGGCTCCGCCACACCGAGCCTACGACCCTGACCGCGACGCCGTGATCGGATCCTCCGCCTGGCGGCGGTGGAGGATCAACGCAGGGCCCTCGGGGGTCGACCACCAGCAAGCGCCTGCAGCTTGGGGGATCGCCGCTCGATGAGGTCTGACCCCGCAGGGGTCTGACCCCCTCAGAGTTCGAAGATTAGGCACTGGGAGCCTTCCCGCTTATCGCACCCGTGTCCCTCTGCCGCCGCGCCTCCGCCAGCGGCGTGTGGGCCCGATGCTGCCCGAGGGCGAAGTCGAGCGGCAGAGCGGTGGTGTATTTGATCTGCTCCATGGCGAAGGCCGACGACACCTTCGAGATCTGAATGCGCGAGATCAGCTTCTTGTAGAAGGCGTCGTAGGAGGCGATGTCAGGCACCACCACGTGCAGCAAGTAGTCGACATCGCCGCTCATGCGGTAGAGTTCGATGACCTCGGGGAAGTCCACCACAGCGGCGTGGAATTTCTCGAGCCAGGCCAAGGAATGCTGGTCGGTCTTGATCGACACGAACACGGTGACACCGGCGTTCACCAACGTGGGCTCGAGGATGGCCACCCGGCGCTTGATGACGCCCGCCTCCTCCAGCTTCTGGATGCGCCGCCAGCACGGCGTTGTGGAAAGGCCCACCTCCTTGCCGACGTCGGCAACGGAGCGGGTGCAGTCTTGCTGCAGGATGCGCAGAATCTTGACGTCCATCTCGTCGAGCATGGGGTAGCCTGACCGATTGCGGCCCGGGCCGTAGCCCGGCGTTGGCTGCCAGTTGGAACATTATTCCACGGCGCGGCCATAAGAGTGCGTATCGCAGTGTTATAATTCCGTCAAGCGCGGCCACACCATCGAGATTTTCTATCTCCAGTCGATTGCCGCGCATCTCCCCGCATGCTCACACGTAGTGAGCGGCGCAGGACGGCCCGGCACTCGACACTGGCAGTCGACACTGGCAGTCGACAGCGAGGTGGGCGGCCCCCGTACGGTTCCCGGTTATGCGTCTTGCAGGTGGCGAACGAGCCAGCGGGCGGCCCGCAGAAGGCGGCCGTCGTCGCCGCGCGGGCCCACCAGCTGAACGCCCATGGGCATGCTCTCGGCCTCCAGGAGCGGGAGGGTCACGGCGGGCGTGCCAAGGTAGGTCCAGAACGCGCAGAACACGGGATTGCCGGTGGTGCCGAGGTGCTTGGGCGCCGGCCCCGGCGCGGCCGGCGTGAGGATCACCCCGTAGTTGAGAAACACCTCTTCCACCGTGGCGTAGGAGCGCTCGCGCAGGGCTAGCGCCGCGCAATAGTCAACGCCGCGCACGTGTCGGCCCCGCTCGACGCGCTCGGCAAGCCCCTTGCTCATCAGCTCCGGTGCCCGATCGAGGAGCGGCCCGTAGTTCGCGGCCAGCTCCACATCCTGGATGGTCCTGTGAGCGGCGAGGCCCGCCTCGGTGGTGTGGTCGAGGTTGATCTCCTCGATCTGCGCGCCGAGCGACTCGACCAGCTCGCCGAACGCCTCGTGCGTGACGGGCTCCGCCTGGCCCCAGGCGCTGGTCTTGACAAAGGCCAGAAGCGGCGGCAGCGGGAAGTCCTCGACCGCCGTGGTGAGCAGGCGCGGACGGCTGGTGCGCATGCTCGCTGGATCGTGCTCGTCATAGGTCTGCAGCGTGTCGGCAACCAGCGCCACGTCTTCCACCGAGCGGCCGAGCACGCCCACGGTATCCAGGCTGGCGGATTGGGTCAGTACCCCGGTGCGCGGGACGACGCCAAAGGTGGGCTTGAAGCCGGTGATGCCACAGTAAGCGGCCGGGCGGATCACCGAGCCTCCGGTCTGGGTGCCGACGGCAGCCGGCACCATCCCGGCGGCCACGGCGGCGGCCGAGCCTGACGACGACCCGCCCGGCGTGTGCTCCAGATTGAGGGGGTTGCGTGTGGGCGGCGGCGTGTTGGTGGCGAGCTCGGTGGTTACGGTCTTGCCCAGTACTAGGCCGCCGGCGCGGCGCAGGGCGGTGACGCAGGCCGCGTCGCGGGTGGGCCGGCGGCCCTTGAAGATGGCGCTGCCGTGCTCGGTGGGCAGGTCGGCCGTGTCGATGATGTCCTTGAGGCCCACAGGCACTCCATGCAGCGGGCCTACGCCTCTTCCTTCGCGGCGGGCTGCATCGGCCGTGCGCGCCTGGTCGAGCGCGTGCTCGCGGTCGAGGAACGCCCAGGCGCGGACCTGTGGCTCCAGGGCATCGATGCGGGCAAGGCAGGCCTTGACCAGGTCCTCGCTCGTCAGCTCGCCCGATGCGATCTTGGCGGCCGCCACGGCGGCGCCAAGGGCGACCAGATCAGCCTCGTTCATCCACTCACCGACCGTAGAAGTAATTGGGCAGCCACAGCGTCAGGCCGGGCCAGAGGTACATGATAACCATGCAGAGGATGATCACCAGCATGTAGGGCATCATGCCCCCGAAGATCTTGTTGAGAGTGACGTGCTTCGGCGCCACGCCCTTCAGGTAGAAGGCCGACATGGCGACCGGCGGCGACAGCAACGCCGCCTGCAGGTTCACGAACACCAAGGTGCCCCAAGCACGGGGTCGATGTTGAAGTGCTTGAGGAGGGGCAGGAAGATCGGCACGAAAGATGACGATGATCTCGGTCCACTCCAGCGGCCAGCCGAGCAGGAAGATGATGGCCTGGGACAGGATCATGAATTGGATCGGCGCGCGTGGGTGCCCGCAACAAGCATGAACGGGACCAGCGAGGCGACGAAATTCTTGAGCAATGTCCCGTAGCCGACGCGGCCCATGTCCATCGCGATGGACCTTGCCTTGCCCGGTGTGAACAAGGCGCGCAGGAGGCCCACGAACATGTTCGAGGATCGCGAACACGCCCGAGAACAGCGCCAAGCCCACGAACAGCCAGCACACCACGGCTGTGGTCTTGGCGGTGAGGAAGACCGCTTCCTTGGTGCGCTTCCAGTCGAGCGTCCTGGCGTGGATCGCGAGCAGGAACGCGCCGAGCGCGCCCGCACTGGCAGACTCCGTGGCCGTGGTGATCCCGAACAGGATCACCACCAGCACGACGATGGTGAGGATGCCGAGCGGCATCACCGAGGAGGTGAGCAGCTTGAACACCTCGAGGCGGTCGGCGTCTAATTTGCGGTAGTAGCGCAGCAGCATCAGGGCCAGCACCGCGCAGACGCCCCAGAACCACCAGTAGAACCCGGCCGGCGGCCCCGCCGGTGAAGGCCCCTTGGAGGCGACCTCTAGATCGAGGTGCTGCCGGCAGGCGCGGTTGGCCGATCCTCGCGATCTTCCCTAACCGGCCCCCCGTCCCCTCCCGCGACCCCCAATCCCTCCCACCGAGGACCCAACGCGAGCCTGGCCGGCAAGCTAGACTTTAGATGCGGCTTGGCCTTCATGATCGCCTCGACGAGAGCGATGTGCTCGGGCCGATCGAGGCCGCGTACCGCATCATCCTGGCCGGCGTCCAGTCGGCGTACCGCGGTGCGCGCTGGGGCAAGGCAACCGCGGCAACCGATTGCAACGCCTGCCACACGCTGCAGAGCCGTGTGGGCGCCGGCTACACCGCTCGACGACATTGGGCGCCATTTCGGCCCATTGCCTGCCGGGCCACGTTTAGCGTTTGACGAAACCGCCGGGCGTGCCGCACAGATGGGCAAATCTAGGTTCGGCGTGTCGTGTTGCGAGCCCGCCCCGCAATCCGCGCGCCGACGGGCCCCAGGGATGCCTTTGAGCGGCCCAGCCAAGCGGCGCGCAAGACCGCCCGAGGACGGGGCAAACGCCAGTACAAGCCGGGGAGGCCCAATGCAACTCGTCTCCGCACTCGACCGCCTGGGAACCGAAACCGCATTCGAGGTGCTGGCGCGGGCCGACGCGCTGCAGCGGCAGGGGAAATCCGTCATCAACCTGGGCATCGGTCAGCCGGACTTTAAGACGCCAGCGCACATCGTGGAGGCGGCTATCAAGGCGTTGCGTGACGGCCATCACGGCTACACGCCGGCGCAGGGCATCGTGCCGTTGCGCGAGGCGGTGGCCCGGGACTTGCAGCGGCGCCACGGCGTGGACGTTAACCCCGACGCCATCGTCATCTGGCCGGGCGGCAAGCCCACCATGTTCTTCTCCATCCTGATCTTCGGGCAGCCGGGAGCCGAGATCCTCTATCCCGATCCGGGCTTTCCCATCTACCGCTCGATGATCGAGTTCACCGGTGCCAAGCCGGTACCGATCGTGCAGAATGAAGGCAACGAGTTCAGCTTCACCGCCGACCAAGTGCTCTCCCTTATCACGCTGCGCACGACCCTCATCATCCTCAACAGCCCCGGCAATCCATGCGGCGGCGCAGCCCGGCAGGAGGAGATCGAGAAGTTGGTGGCCGGCCTGGAGCGGTTCCCGAACGTGGCCGTGCTCTCAGACGAGATCTACAGCCAGATGCTGTACGGCGGACGCCAGCATGTGAGCCTGCTGCGCTATCCCGCGATCAGGGACCGGCTGATCGTGCTCGACGGCTGGTCCAAGACCTACGCCATGACCGGCTGGCGGCTGGGCTTCTCGGTGTGGCCGCAGGCGCTGGTGGAGAAGGTCGTGCGGCTGGCGGTCAACTGCCATTCCTGCGTCAACGCCCCCACCCAGTACGCCGGCATCGCCGCCCTCGAGGGCCCGCAGGAGGAGGTGCACAAAATGGTGGCAGCCTTCGATGAGCGTCGCCGCACCATCGTGCCGCTCTTGAACCAGCTGCCGGGCTTTACTTGCCTCGATCCGGGTGGGGCGTTCTACGTGTTTCCCAACATCACGGGCACCGGTATGGACGCGCGCACGCTGCAGAATCGCATGCTGGAGGAGGCAGGAGTGGCCACCGTCGCCGGTACCAGCTTCGGCATCCACGGTGAGGGCTATATCCGCTTCTCCTACGCCAACTCCGTCGATAACATCCGCGAAGCGATCAAGCGTATCACAACGCTGCTGCGGGATTGACCCGTCATCCAGGCCCCGGGGCGTCAGACCTTCTGGGTTTGACACCATTTTCGCAACCGGCGTTGGAGCCATAGCGTCAGACCCAGATGGTCGACACCATCCTCGGCTTTGGGGATGACGGGTGGGAGCGGGAGACGACAATGCGGATCGACGCCGTCGAAGTGACCCTGTTCGAATGGGACAAGATACCAGAGACTAAGTACTCAGCTGGCGCCCAGATCACCTCGGGTAAGAGCAACCTCGGCCTCGTGCGCATCAGCACGGACGCAGGCCTTGAGGGCCATGCCTTCCTCGGCTCCGCCTACAACCCCGCCGATATGGATGCGGGCGCGCTCATCAGGTTCCTGAAGCCGATCCTCATGGGGCGCGATCCGCGGGCGCGCGAGGACCTGCACGCCGACATGCGCCAACGCCAGCGCGTGACCGGGTTGCGCACCATCGGCGCGTGCGACACGGCGCTGTGGGACATCGCCGCCAAGGCCGCCGGCGTGCCGCTTTACCGGCTGTTGGGGAGTGACCGCTCCGCCATCCCGGCCTACGCGTCGAGCCAGATCCTCGGAAGCCGCGAGGCCTACGCCGGCGAGGCGGCGCAGTTCAAGTCGCACGGTTGGAAGGCCTACAAGATCCATCCGCCGCAGCACCCGGCCGGGGACATCAGGATCTGCGAGGCGGTGCGCCGGGCGGTGGGCGAGGACTTTCCGCTGATGCTCGATGCCACCTGGAGCTACGGCTATGACGAGGCCCTGCGCGTCGGTCGCGCCATCGAGAGGCTGGGCTTTCTGTGGTACGAGGACCCGCTCAACGAGGAGGACATCTACGCCTACGTCAAGCTCAAGCAGAAACTCGATATCCCCATCTTGGCCACGGAGTACCCCAGCGGGGATATCGGCACATACGCCGTGTGGCTCATGGAGCGGGCCACCGACTACCTGCGTGGCGACATCCCCCTGAAGGGCGGCCTCACCACCATGGTGAAGACGGCGCACCTCGCCGAGGCGTTCCAAATGAACTACGAGGTGCACCATGGCGGCAACTCGCTCAACAACATGGCCCAACTGCATTTCGCCTGCGCTATTCCGAACACCACCTATTTCGAGGTACTGCTGCCTCACGAGGCGCACAAGTACGCAGTCGTCAACGACATCCAGGTCGGCCGCGACGGCTTGGCGCACTGCCCGCAAGTGCCGGGCATCGGCGCCCAGATCGACTTCGACCTCATCAAGAAGAAGCAGATCGCGCGGCTGATCTGAGCGCGGGCGCTTGGGTGGTCGGTGCGTTGTAAGGGGCTGAGGCACGGGGCGGAGCGTCGCGCGGGCTGTCGCTGGTGAACTCGGCCGCCGGAATGGTGAGGACGCAGCGCACGCCCCCGGGCGCCAACGACAGGTCCACCGCACCATCGAGCTCGTAGGGAATGAGGTGGCGGATCACATCGGTGCCGTAACCGGACCTGTCCGGGGCCCCGACCGGCGGGCCGCCGGTTTCCTGCCACGCGACGCGCACACAAGCCTTTGGGTTAAGCCGCTCCCAACGCACGGACACCTTGCCGCCGTCAGCGGAGAACGCGCCGTGCTTGGCCGCGTTGGTGGTCAGCTCGTGCAGCACCATCGACAGCGCCTGGGCGGCCTCGGGGCGCAGCGTCAGGTCGGGTCCGCCGAGGTCGGTGTTATTGCAAGTCATGTAGGGCGCCAGTTCGCGCCCCACGAGATCGGCGAGCGAGACGCCGCGCCACTGCCCGCCGCTCAGAAGCTCATGCGTAGCGGCCATCGACCGGATGCGGCCGGCGAGGTCCGTCGCCAAGTCCGCCCCCGACCGGCTGGCGTCCTGCGTACGCGAGGCGACGGCGCTGACGGTGGCGAGGACGTTCTTCACGCGATGGTCGAGCTCGGCCGCCAGCATGCGCTGGTGCTCCTCCGCCTGCTTGCGCTCGGTGAAGTCGATGCCGATGCCGACGATGCGGGCCGGCCGGCCGGCATCGTAGGAGACGAGGTTGCGCGTCTCGATCCACCGCACCTCGCCGTCGCTAACGCGAACGATGCGGAACTGCGCAA
>JAFMSC010000307.1 GCA_017353825.1 Hyphomicrobiaceae bacterium
TGCGAGGCGGCCGCAGCGCTCGTCGGCACGAAGCTCGACGACTCCGCCCTGCAGAAGCTCGATGCCGCCGCGCGCGCCGCCTGCCAACCCATCGACGACAAGCGCGGCACCAAGGACTACCGTATCAAGGTGGCGGGCGTGCTCGCGCGCCGCGCAGCGCAGACGGCCTACGAACGGGCGAGGAGAGCAGGCTGATGGCCAAGCATCACGTTTCCGCCACGGTGAACGGCGACCCCGTCGAGTTCCTGTGCGAGACCGAGGACACGCTGCTCGACGCCCTGCGCGACAGCCTCGGCCTCACCGGCACCAAGGAAGGCTGCTCCACCGGCGACTGCGGCGCCTGCAGCGTGACGGTCGATGGCCGGCTCGTGTGCTCCTGCCTGATGCTGGCCGTGGAAGCCGAGGGCAAGGCCGTCGCCACCATCGAGGGCATGGCCCAGGGCGATACGCTGCACCCCCTGCAGCGCAAGTTCCTGGAGCACGCCGCGCTTCAGTGCGGCGTCTGCACGCCGGGCTTCCTGGTGGCCGCCAAGGCGCTGCTCGACCGCTCGCCCGAGCCCTCCGAGACGGAGGTGCGCTACTGGCTCGCCGGCAACCTGTGTCGCTGCACCGGCTATGACAAGATCGTGCGCGCCGTGCTCGACGCCGCCGCCGAATTGAGAGGAGCTTGATCCCATGCTCGACAAGGTCAAGACGGACAAGCCCAACGCCTACGACTGGATCGGCACCCGTCCGGTGCGCCCGGACGGGGTGGACAAGGTGACGGGCCGCGCCCGCTTCGGCGCCGACCTCGCCATGCCAGGCCAGCTGGTCGGCAAGGTGCTCAGAAGCCCGCATCCTCACGCCCGCATCCGCAGCATCGACGTGAGGGCCGCCGCCGCGCTTGCTGGTGTCAAGGCCATCGTCACCGCCGACGATTTCCCGGACCAGGCCGCCCAGCTCTACGCAGCCGGCGAGCAGACCGTCGACTACCGCGACATGGTGCGCAACGTGATGGCGCGCGAGAAGGCGCTCTACGAGGGCCACGCCGTGGCTGCGGTGGCGGCCACCAGCGCCAGCATTGCCAAGCGGGCGCTCAGGCTGATCAGGGTCGATTACGAGGTGCTCCCCCACGTCATCGACCCGGTCGCGGCCATGAAGCCCGATGCGCCGCTGCTGCATGAGGACCTAATCACCGTCGGCGTGGAGCCGCGGCCCAAGGGGCCCTCGAACGTCGCCAAGCACATCGAGATCGGCCACGGCGATATCACCGCCGGCTTCCGCCAGGCCGACCTGGTGCTGGAGCGCTCCTTCACGACCAAGCCGGTGCACCAGGGCTACATCGAGCCGCATGCCGTGGTGGCCAGCGTTTCGGAGGACGGCCAGGCCGACGTGTGGGTGACGACGCAAGGCCACTGGATGGTGCGCGCCATGTGCGCCCGGCTGTTGGGCTGGGACATCGGCAAGGTCCGCGTCACCGCCTCCGAGATCGGCGGTGGCTTCGGCGGCAAGACCGTGGTCTACCTGGAGCCCGTCGCCCTGGCGCTGGCAAAGAAGGCGCGCCGGCCCGTCAAGATGGTCATGACGCGCGAGGAGGTATTCCTGGCAAGCGGCCCGACGTCGGGTGCGCACGTGCGCGTCAAAGTCGGGGTGCGCAAGGACGGCGTGATCATCGCTGCCGAGGCGGAGATGGCCTATCAGGCTGGGGCCTTCGCCGGCTCGCCGGTGGGGGCGGGCGCCATGTGCGCCTTTGCGCCGTACGACATCGAGCACGTGAAGGTCGTCGGCTACGACGTGGTAACCAACCGGCCCAAGGTGGCCGCCTACCGCGCCCCCGGCGCGCCCATTGCGGAGTTCGCGGTCGAGAGCGTGGTGGACGAGCTCGCGCAGAAGCTCGGGTTCGATCCCATCGAGTTCCGGCT
The DNA here is from genome assembly GCA_017353825.1 of Hyphomicrobiaceae bacterium. Taxonomy (GTDB): domain Bacteria; phylum Pseudomonadota; class Alphaproteobacteria; order Rhizobiales; family Hyphomicrobiaceae; genus AWTP1-13. The sequence continues at coordinate 1,902 of JAFMSC010000307.1, forward strand.
CAAGAACGCGGCCAAGCAGGGCACCAAGGCGGCCTACGGCCCCAAGTTCGGCCCCATCGGCCTGATCGAGACCCTGGAGCTGGCGAAGGCCCACGAGCATTGGAAAACGCCGCTCGGCCCGAACCAGGGCCGCGGCGTCGCCTCCGGCTTCTGGTTCAACATCGGCGGCGACACTTCGGTCTCGCTGCAGCTCAACGAGGACGGCACCTTCTCCCTCACCGCCGGCACACCCGACATCGGGGGCCTGCGCGCCTCCTTGTTGATGATGGCGGCCGAGGAACTGGGCGTCAATCTCGACCGCATCCGCGTGCAGATCGGCGACACTGGCCAGCTCGGCTACAACATGCTCACCGGCGGCAGCCGCTCGACCTTCTCCAGCGGCATGGCGACGGTGGAGGCCGCCCGCGAGCTCAAGCGCGAGGCCTGCAAGCGCGCCGCCAAGCTGTGGGAGCTGCCCGAGGACGCCGTCGAGTACCGCAAGGGCACGGTTCGCCCTACCGGCCCCAACGCCGGCAAGCACACACCCATGGCGCTGCGAGACATCGCCGGCATCGCCGGCAAGACCGGCGGTCCCATCGCCGGCTACGCGCGCCTCAACGCCCAGGGCGCGGCGCCGAGCTTCGCCACCCACATCGCCGACGTTGAGGTCGACCCTGAGACCGGCAAGGTGATGGTGATCCGCTACACCGCCATCCAGGATGCCGGCCGCGCCATCCACCCGAGCTACGTCGAAGGCCAATACCAGGGCGGCGTGGCCCAGGGCATCGGCTGGGCGCTCAACGAGGAGTACATCTACGGGCCCGATGGCAAGCTGCAAAACCCCGGCTTCCTTGACTACCGCGTGCCGGTGGCGTCGGACCTCCCCATGATCGACACGGTGATCGTGGAGGTGCCCAACCCGCGCCACCCCTATGGCGTGCGGGGCGTCGGCGAGACGCCCATCGTGCCGCCGTTGGCCGCAGTCGCCAACGCGGTGGCGAACGCCACCGGCGTCCGCTTCCCAGACCTGCCCATGTCCCCGCCCAGGGTGCTCGCTGCCCTGGACGAGGCACGGTCGCAGGGCGCCGCCAAGATGTAGGCCGTGCGCCGCTTGAGAGCTCGTGCGTGCCCCCCTCTTGATCTAACTGGGGCCGGTAGCGTCGCCTGATCCTCGTTTTGGAAAAGAGCTTAGACTTAGAGAAGATCATCCGCTCGAGGCTCAGAAAACAATGGCACGCTCGCGCCTGGCCGGCACGTGCGCACGCAGGGAGGAAGGATGTTTCGCGCTGGTTTGCTGGTCTCAATCGTGTGCGGGCTAATTTTCCACGCCGACGCGCTGTTGTGCAGCGCGGCAGCACAGGCACCACCCAAGGCCGAACCCCAGGCGAAGGCCCCGAGGCATCTGTCGGCCGGCCTTCTGCGGGGGCAATCCAAGATCGACGCCAACGCCGGCACGGTCACCATCATGACCCAGCGGACGCTGGATGGCCCGATCATGCGCGCCGTGCTCGATCTTTCGGTCCTGCTCGACGACGGAGAGCGCTTCGAGAAGATGCGTATTCTTCCGATCGTCGCGCGCGGAAAGATGCAGAACCTCTGGGACATCCTCTACCTCAACGGCGTCGACATGGGCTTCCTCCAGACCGACACGCTGGAGGTCCTCAAGGACGATCCGCAGATCGATTACATCAAGAGCAGAATTCATTACATCGCGGTCATGTTCCCCGAGGAGATCGCGGTCGTCGCGCGCTCCGACATCACGTCCCTGAAGGACCTGGCGGGCAAGAAGGTCAGCATCAACGCCAGGGGTACGGCGGCCAACGTCACGGCGCCGATCATATTCCGCCGCCTGGGGATCGACGCCCAGCTGGAACCCGAGGAGAGCGACACCGCCATCGCCCGCATCCGCAGTGGCGACTTGGCCGCCCATGTCTGGCTCCTCGGCAAGCCGGCCGGCCCCATTCGAAGGGTGAAGGGCGACGGACTGCATATCCTGCCGATCCCCTTCACGGAGGCCCTGCTCGACTATTATCTGCCGTCGAAATTCACGAGCGAGGACTACCCCAACCTCATTCCGCCGGGGCAGGTGGTCGAAACGGTCGCGATCGGCCAGATCCTTGCCGTAATCAACGTGCCCGAGAACAGCGAGCGCTACAAGAAGCTCGCGCGCTTCGTCGAGGCGTTCTTCACGCGCTTCGATGAGCTGCGGAAGCCGGGATTCCTTCCGCTGTGGAAGGACGTCAACATTGCCGCCGAGACGCGCGGATGGACCAGGTTCAAGGCGGCGCAGGACTGGCTCGACCGGCGGCCCCGCCTGGAGACGACCGCCGAGCACGAGCCGAGCGAGGCGCCCAAGGTCAGCGGGCCTGGCGGCGAGGCTGAGCGGCAGAAACTCTTCCGCGAGTTCCTCAAATGGCAGCGGTCCGGAAACCGATAGCGTAGGGGTCGAACCAGCGCCGGACCGGGCGCAGGCGGCAACATCGAGGGAGCCACAAGACGGCATGCTCAGGACCATCCGCGCAATGCTGGTCGCGTCCTTGGGCTTCGCAGCGGCAGTCAGCGAGGCCACCGCGCAGGAGTTTCCATCGCGGCCGATCACGGTCGTGGTGCCGTTTCCGGCCGGCGGCCCGAGCGATGCTTTGGTCCGCATCATGGGCGAGCACATGCGCGGCACACTGGGGCAGCCCATGGTGGTGGAGAACATCGGCGGCGCTCGGGCAACATCGGTACGGGGCGGGTTGCCAGGGCTGCGCCCGACGGCCACACGTTGATCTTCGGCAGCTGGGTAACCCACGTCGTCAACGGCGCGGTCTTCAACCTCAAATACGACGTGGTGGACGACTTCGAGCCGGTCGCCCTGCTCGGCACCAATCCGCTGCTGATCGTTGCCCGCAAGACCATGCCGGCGAACGACCTGAAGGAGCTGATCGCCTGGATGAAGGCGAACGGCGACAAGGCCACCCAGGGCATAACCGGGGCCGGGACGGCGTTGCACATCGCCGGCCTGTCCTTCAAGCGGGCGACGGGCACCACCCACCCGTTCGTATCCTATCGCGGCGGCTCTCTCGCCATGCAGGACCTGGTGTCGGGCCAGATCGACATGATGATCGACATTGCGGCCAACTCGCTACCCCAGGTCGCGTCCGGCGCTATCAAGGCATACGCCGTCACCGACACGCGGCGCCTGCTGCCGCGCCGAACGTCCCGACGGTCGACGAGGCAGGCCTGCCGGGCCTCCACATTGCCATGTGGTATGCCATCTGGGCGCCCAAGGCGACGCCGAAGGATGTGGTCGGCAAGCTCAACGGGGCCATTGTCAGCGCTCGCGCCCGCGCTGACCTGCGCCAGCGCTTTGCCGAGCTAGGTTTCGACATCGCACCGGTGGAGCAGCAGAGGCCCGAAGCGCTTGCCGCCCACCAGAAGGCCGAGATCGCGCGCTGGTGGCCCATCATCAAGGCGGCCAATGTGAAGGCGGAGTAGGCCCCGCCGTTGTGCGATCCGCTGCGCGGGCCCTCGATAGGGGCGCCGGGCCGGTCGCCACCGTCGGCCACCAGCGCCGAGGCCGAGGCC
>JAFMSC010000622.1 GCA_017353825.1 Hyphomicrobiaceae bacterium
GGCCACGGGCGGCCAGGGGGCGGCCGGGGGGCAGGCACGACCACAGCTGCGACACGGCCGCCGCGGGTGACAGGGCGCCGACCCTGGGCTATGGCCTCCGCCCATGCTGCATATCAACGACCTGACCTACCGAATCCAGGGGCGCATCCTGTTCGAGGGCGCAACGGCCGGCCTTCCGTCCGGCCACAAGGTCGGGCTGGTGGGCCGCAACGGCACCGGCAAGACCACCCTCCTGCGCCTTATTGCGGGCGAGCTAGCGCCGGACGAGGGACACATCAGGGTGCCGCGCGCCACCCGAATTGGCTGGGTCGCCCAGGAGGCGCCTGGCGGCCCGGAGCGGGTGATCGACTTCGTGCTGGCGGCCGACCGCGAGCGCACCGGGCTGTTGATTGAGGCGGAGACGGCGCGTGATGCCGCGCGCATTGCCGACGTCCATCAGCGGCTGATCGACATCGGCGCCTATGCGGCGCCGGCCAAGGCGGCGCGCATTCTGGCGGGGCTCGGCTTTGACGAGGCGACCCAGCAGCGTGCTTGCGCGGAGTTTTCCGGCGGCTGGCGCACGCGCGTGGCGCTGGCCGCCGTACTGTTCACCGAGCCCGACCTCTTGCTGCTCGACGAGCCCACCAACTATCTGGACCTGGAGGGTACGCTGTGGCTGGAGGACTATCTGCGCGACTACCCGCACACGGTGCTCATCGTCAGCCATGACCGCGATCTGCTCAACCGCGCCGTCACCTCCATTCTGCACCTTGGCGAGGGCAAGCTCACGCTCTACAGCGGCGGCTACGACCAGTTCGAGGAGACGCGGCGCGAGAGGCAGCGCCTCCACCTAAAGCTCAGGAAGAAGCAGGAGGACGAGCGCCGCCGGATCGAGGCCTTCATCGCCCGCTTCAAGGCCAAGGCGTCGAAGGCCGCGCAGGCGCAGAGCCGGGTGAAGGTGCTGGCGCGCATGCAGCCCATCGCCGAGGAGATCGAGGAGCGCGTGGTACCGTTCCTGTTCCCCAGCCCGACGAAGGCGTTCGCGAGCCCGCTGGTGCGGCTGGAAGGCGCCGCCGCTGGCTACGCGCCGGGTGAGCCGGTGCTGCGCAGCCTCGACCTGCGCCTCGACGCCGACGACCGCGTGGGTCTGCTTGGAGCCAACGGCAACGGCAAGAGCACGCTCGCCAAGCTGATTGCGGGCCGCATGGCGCCCATGGCTGGGCGGCGCTATGCCTCCGACAAGATGGTGGTGGGCTACTTCGCCCAGCACCAGGTGGAGGACTTGGCCCCGCAGCTGACGCCCTATGATCACATGTTGCCGCTGACGCCCGACGCCACTGAGGCGCAGCGCCGCGCCAGGCTGGGGGCGCTGGGCTTCGGCATCGACAAAGCCGGCACCAAGGCGGAGAAGCTGTCGGGCGGCGAGAAGGCGCGCCTGCTGCTGGCGCTCGCGACCTTCCACGGCCCACACCTGCTGATCCTCGACGAGCCCACCAACCACCTCGACGTGGATGCCCGTCAGGCGCTGGTGCGGGCCCTCAACGAGTACGAGGGCGCCGTGATCCTGATCAGCCACGACCGGCACCTGATGGACGCCTGCGCCGACCGGCTGTGGATCGTGCGTGGCGGCACCGTGCGAGCCTATGACGGCGATATGGCTACCTACCGCGCCGAGTGCCTCGCCGAGCGCGGCGGCGAGCCGGTGGCGCGCGGGCTCGGCGCCGGCAAGC
>JAFMSC010000047.1 GCA_017353825.1 Hyphomicrobiaceae bacterium
GCGCGCCGACCACGCGGCTTTGATCTCCACCTTCTCGCGGGCGAAGTCCACGGCGTTCTCGACGAGGTTGCCCAGTCCGTAGATGACGCCCGGCAGGCGCTGGCCCACGGGCTCGGCGGCGGCGGCAGGGTCGCTCCCCTCCTCGGGTGCGGCGCTGATGACGATCCTGGTGTTGAAGCCGCGGTAGGGCGCAGCGGCCTCCTCGATCAGTTCGCGGACGCTAACGCGCGCCAGCAGCGGATCGGGCTGCTGGGTGCCGCGCGTCAACTTGCGCAGGATCTCGCGGCAGCGTTCAGCCTGGTCCTGCAGCAGCGCCAGATCCTCGCCGAAATTCTCCTCCGAAACCTTGCTGCGCGCCAGCTCCTTAGCCACCACAGCGATGGTCGAAAGCGGCGTTCCCAATTCGTGCGCGGCCGCGGCGGCGAGGCCGTCGAGCGCGTGCAGCTGCTGTTCCCTGGCGAGCACCATCTCGGTCGCGGAAAGGGCTTCCGCCATCTGACGCGACTCCTTGGCCAGCCGCCACGCGTAGAGCGCAAGGAACAGCATGCCAGCGAGCACGGACGCGAGTTCCCCCACCTTATAGAGCATCGGCAGCGCGAAGCTGCCCGGCACGTGCCACGGCAGCGTGCGGTGGAAGAACACAAGGAGCGTGGTCGCTGCTGCCGCCATCACGCCCAGGGCGATGGTGTTGCGCGGCGGCTGCGTCGCGGCCGAGACCGTCACCGGGGCGACGATCAGGAACACGAACGGGTTCTCGATGCCGCCGGTGAGATAGAGGAGGGCGGCGAGCTGCACGATGTCGTAGGCGAGCAGGATGGTTGCGAAGGTGCTGCTGAGCCGCGTACGCATGGGATAGCGCATGCGCAGGAAGACGTTGAGCCATGCGCTTAGCGCGATCAACGCCAGGCAGATGCCGATGTCGAACTGGAACCCGAGGACAAAGCGGACGAAGGAGACCGTGGCGAGCTGCCCGGCCACGCCGAACCAGCGCAGCCGCACGGCCGTTTGCAGGCGCAGACGGCTCTCGCCGCCTTCCTTGCCAGTCCGTTCGAGCTGCAGCTGCATGTCGGGAACCCGTGCGCGTTGAACTCAAAGCTTTCGAGCGTGCCCGCAAAGCGGCACCTTGTCCGCCGCCGGCACCTCGTCCATAGGCAAGCGGGCGCGGCCGGATCCGGCGGGTGCTGGTCGCGCTATCCCCTGCGTGCGCCGGGACCGAGGTCGCGACTACAATATATAAGATATGCAGAAGTCTACGCCCCAGGAAGATGGCCTTGCCGTGCCGGTGCCCGCCCCGGTCCAGGTGCGGGCTTTGCGCAAGGTTTACGGCGAAATCATCGCCGTGGATGCCATCGACTTCACCCTTCATCCGGCCACTGTCACGGCGCTCCTCGGCGGCAACGGTGCCGGCAAGACCACCACCATCGCCATGCTGATGGGCCTCGTCACGCCCACCTCGGGCGAGGCCAGGGTGTTCGGCGCCGACATGGCACACGAGCGCTACAAGGTGCTGCATCGCATGAACTACGAGAGCGCCTACGTCGACGTGCCGATGCGGCTCACGGTGCGCCAGAACCTCGACGTGTTCGGCCGGCTTTACGGCGTGCGCGCTCTAGCCGCCCGCATCCGCGAGATCGCCGGCCAGCTGAAGCTCGCCGACCTCTTGGACCGGCCTTACGGCAAGCTCTCGGCCGGCCAGAAGACGCGCGTGAGCCTCGCCAAGGCGCTCATCAACGAGCCCGAGCTGCTGCTGCTCGACGAGCCGACGGCCTCGCTCGACCCCGACACCGCCGACTGGGTGCGCACGCGGCTCGAGGACTACTGCCGCTCGCGCGCGGCCACGGTGGTGCTCGCCTCGCACAACATGGCGGAGGTGGAGCGCCTCGCCGACCGCGTCATCATGATGGAGAGGGGCCGCATCCTCGCCGACGCCACGCCGCACGAGCTGGTGGTCCGCTTCGGGCGAGCCAACCTGGAGGAGACGTTCCTAGCAATCGCCCGTCGCGGGGCCGAGGAGGCGGAGATGCGCCCATGATGATCGCGACAAGCGGGCGTCTGCGCGAGCAGCGGGGACTGGCCGCCTCGGCACGGCGCGTGGGGGGCATGATGCTGCGCCATTGGTATGTCCTCCGATCGTCGTGGCCGCGTGCGGCGGAGCTGATTTATTGGCCGCTGGTGCAGATGCTCACCTGGGGCTTCCTGCAGACCTACCTCTCCCAGGCAACGAGCCTTGCGGCGCGTGCCGCAGGCCTGTTCATCGGCGCGGTGCTGCTCTGGGACATCCTGGTCAGAGGCCAGCTCGGCTTCTCCATCGCCTTTCTCGAGGAGGTCTGGTCGCACAATCTCGGCCACCTGCTGATGAGCCCTTTGCGCCCAGCCGAGCTGATTAGCGCGCTCATCGTGGTCAGTCTCGCCAAGCTGGCGGTGGCCATGGTACCCGTGGCGTTCATGGCCTATTGGTTCTTCGGGTTCAACATACTGAGCCTTGGCGTGGCGTTCGCCGCCCTGTTCGCCAACCTCATCGTGATGAGCTGGGCGCTGGGGCTCGTATCCGCCGGCGTGGTCGTGCGCTGGGGGCTGGGGGCCGAGAATTTCGCCTGGCTCGTCGCCTTCGTGCTCCTGCCCTTGTGCTGTGTGTACTACCCCGTGACGACGTTGCCTGGCTGGCTGCAGCCTGTTGCGCTAGCGCTACCGCCCACCTACGTGTTCGAAGGTCTGAGGGCGCTCGTCGTGCACCACACGTTCGAAGCGGGCTACATGGTGAAGGCGCTCATGCTCAACCTCGTCTACTTTGCCCTCGGCGCTTGCGCATTTGCCGTCTTCCTGCGCCAGGCGCGCGCCAGCGGTTCGCTGGTCCAGATGGGCGAATAGGTCTTGCGATGTTGGGTGCGCGCGGCTTGCGCGGGGGCTTTGCCCCGACCTAGGATAAGCATGACCTTCGCGCACGTCAGGCTTGGCGTATTGGCTCTCGCGGGACTCGCCGTGGGCGCAGTGACGGCGGTTGCGATCCTACCGCAAGCGCGCGAGCGGCTGTTGCCCGGCCGGAGCATCCAAACCTGGGGTGAGGCGCGCGTCGGCGGCCCCTTCTCGCTCATCGACCACACCGGCCGGCGCGTGACCGCTGCGGACTTCAAGGGCCGCATCATGCTGGTGCTGTTCGGCGCCTCTAGCTCTCCCGACCTTACGCCGTCGGCCCTGCAGGTGCTGGCGGCGGCGCTCGATAGACTAGGCCCGCGCGCGGACCGCTTCGTGCCCATCCTCATCACCGTCGATCCCGAGCGCGACACGCCGCAGCGGCTCAAGGCCTACGTGCAGGGCTTCCATCCACGGCTCGTGGGGCTGACGGGCACGCCAGCGGAGATCGCCGCTGTCACCAGGGCCTATCACGTCGGCGGCCAGGGCGAGGAGCCCAGAGCCCCGACCGGCACGCTCCTCGACCAGCCCCCGCTCGTCTACGTCATGGACGCCGATGGCCGCTACCTCGTGCACCTCAACCCCGCCGCCGGCGCCGATGCCATCGCCGCAAGCCTCGCCAAGCTCGGCTAAGCTGTCTTTCCCATCAAGGAGATGCGTGGCCGCTCCAACGGACGTCGGGCGTCAGCAGTCGGGAGACCTCGGGGCCCACCGCCGACACCCGCGGCCACCGCTGTTGCAGACCAGCCCTGCAGCGCCCAGCCCCGGCGGCTCCCCTGTTGACTCAGCATGGCAATCAAGGTGGCATCGGGTCAGGGAAGCCGAGATGGGGGATGACACGTGCTCTACGATTGGTATGAGCTGACACGCGCCGCGCTGCGCCCGGCTCGCATGGCCGCGCAGTCGTGCCGGTTCTTCTTCAATCCATTCAATCCTTGGACACACACACCCCTGGGACGTAACGCGCTGGCTGCGTGCGAGGTGTTCGAGCGCGCCACGCGGCGCTACCGAAAGCCGGCTTTCCGCATCACACACACGCTCGTCGATCGCGCACCGGTCCGCGTGAGCGAAGAGGTGGTGTGGCAGCATCCCTTCTGCCGGCTTACCCACTTCAAGCGCGAAATCGATCCGCGGCGCGCCGCCGGCGACCCGCGGCTCTTGCTGGTCGCGCCCATGTCGGGACACTTTGCGACGCTGCTGCGCGGCACGGTGGAGACCTTCCTCCCTGACCATGAGGTGTACATCACCGACTGGGAGGACGCGCGCGAGGTGCCGCTATCAGAGGGGGGGTTCGATCTCGACGACTACGTTGGGGCGATGATTGAGATCTTCCGCCAGCTGACCGGCGACGTGCACGTCTTCGCCGTGTGCCAGCCCTCTGTGCCGGTGCTGGCGGCCACGGCCATCATGGAGGCGGACGGCGACCCCAACGTGCCCCTGTCGCTCGTGCTGGCGGGCGGACCCATTGATACGCGCATCAGCCCGACGGTGGTCAACACGCTGGCCGAGAAGCGCGGCACCGACTGGTTTCGGCGCAACGTCATCACCCGGGTGCCCTGGGACCGGCCAGGCCGAGGGCGGAACGTTTATCCGGGCTTCCTGCAGCTGTCAGGCTTCATGACCATGAACCTCGACCGGCACATGCAGGCACACAAGGACATGTTCCTCAATCTCGTCCGCGGCGATGGCGACTCGGCCGAGAAGCACCGCGCCTTCTACGACGAGTATCTGGCGGTGATGGACCTGACCGCGGAGTTCTATCTGCAGACCGTGGATACCGTGTTCGTGCGCCACCACATGCCGCGAGGAGACATGACCTGGCGCGGGCGCCCGGTGGAGTTGGGAGCCATCCGCCGCCCGGCCCTGATGACGGTGGAGGGCGAGAAGGACGACATCACCGGCACCGGCCAGTGCCGTGCCGCGCTTGGACTGTGCACAGGCATTGCCCCCGAGCGCAAGCTGCATTTCGAGTGCCCGCGTGTGGGACACTACGGCATCTTCAACGGCGCGCGGTTCCGTTCCGAGATCGCCCCGCGCATGGCCAAGTTTATCCGCGCACACGATCCGTGTGCCGCGACGGACCTGTCCATCGCGCAGCTGGAACACATGGCGAGGATGCCCGAGCGCGGGCGCCGCCCCCACGATCTTGAGGCCCTCGCGTTCAGCTTTCCCCGCCATGCCTGACTTGAGGCCTGACTTTTCCATAGGCTCGCGCAATTGCTCTGCCATGTCGCGATCGCGCCACATGGGCGTCATCTCTATTGAGCAAGGCTTGAACGATGCTGACTGTCTTGTACAAAGTTTGCTAGCGGCAGATGCGGGTCATGCGCGGGCGCGGCGCGCGAGTTTGTGACGGATGCGGGCGTCACCTTTCATTGAGGTGGGCCCGCAGGAGGGCAAGAGAAGCCGATGGGCAGAAGGCGGAGTAGCTCCTCCAAGAGCAAGCTTGAGCTGGAAGCGCTCGGCGCGCCAATCGAGGTGCGCCGCCATCCCGCCGCACGCCGGCTGACGCTCCGCGTGAGCAAGACTAAGCGGGCGGTCATCGTTACGGTGCCGGCGCAGTGCCGAATGGAGGAAGCCGGGAAGTTCGTGCAGAGCAACCTCGACTGGGTGCGCGAGCGTCTATGCTCCGTCCCCGAACCGGTCCCCTTTGCCGACGGCGCCCGCATCCCCCTGCGCGGGCGCCTACACTGCCTGTGCTTCTCTGGGATCACGCGGGCGAGGCCCGTGGTCGAGCTGGCGACCCCTGGAGGCACCCAGGGGGGTGCCATGCCCCGGCTGCTGGTATCGGGCCGCGTGGAGCATGCCTCGCGTCGGCTGAAGGATTGGCTCATGGAGCAGGCGCGCGCCGACCTCGATACCTGCGTCACGCGCCACAGCGCCACGCTCGGCGTGAAGGCACGTAGCATCAGCGTGCGCGATCAGACCAGCCGTTGGGGGTCCTGCACCGCGGGCGGGCTGTTGTCGTTTTCCTGGCGTCTGATCCTGGCGCCCGGCCACGTGCTCGAGTACGTGGCCGCGCACGAGGTGGCGCACCTATTGGAGATGAACCACGGTCCGCGCTTCTGGAAGCACGTGGCACGCTTGATGCCGCGGCTGGAAGAGGCCAAGCGCTGGCTGCGCAGCCACGGCGCGGACCTGCACAGGTACGGGGAGAAGCCCTGAACATTTCCAGGGATTGGCCATTGCATTGGGGACGCACGCTGCGACCCGCGTCCGAGAACCGAGCCCGAGAACGGGGCCCGAGCACCCTTTTCAACCTAGACCCTACTCCAGGGCGGCCTGGATCTTATCGTAGTACTTCTTCACAAGCTCGACGTTCTCGGGGAACTGGATGGGCTCGGCCGTCTTGAGGGAATGATTGAGATCCTGAAGCAGCTTCTCTCTCTCGTCCACGGATAAGGACGTGTCGGCCGTCACCTCGTCGATGCGACGCTTGATGGCCACCGGCGGTTCGACGAAGGCGTGCGTCAGCGGATCGATGCTGCCCATCAGGAGCACGATGTTTGCTTCCACGTCGTCGATCTCGTCGAGGCTGGCGAAGCCGTGCTCCTTGGCAATCGCTTCGGCCTCCGTTTCGACTTGAGCCGAGGCCATCTTCTTCTGCGCCGCGATGAAGGCCACGATCTGCTTCTCGGTCAGCTTCATCTGCTTGGTGGCGACCTGCGCGCCAGCCGGAACGGCGAAGGCATAAAGCGCGGCAAGGGCTGCCATCATCGGCCCGTAGACACGAAATCTCTCGCGCATCAGCTCACCTCATCTCATCTCCCGTGCCAGGCACCGCCCTCCTGCGCAGGCCCCTCAACGCTGCAGCTCGGCGATGGCCGGACCATGGCAACACCATGGCAACCACGCCGGGTCGCAGGCCACTTCACGCAGTGTTGTGTCAGCCGCCTCGCCTCCGACTTGGCAACTGAGATGCGAGTCGCTCTCGCGAGGGTGCGCCTCTCACACGCCTCCTTGTCGCGATGGCACTCAAGCGCCCAGGATCGATGAGGGCGAGGGTCGGTCTCCCCGTCACGCCTTCGCCAAGGTCCTTCTCCCACCTCTTTGCGGCCGCGCTTTCTGATGGCCTTGGCCGATATCATCTTGGCCGATGATCACCTTGGCCGATGATCACCTTGGGCGGATGATCACCTTGGCGGATTTGCGGGCGCGCGAAATCTCGGGCCGCGGCGTTACGCAGTTCTTGAGCCAAGGCACGCAGGCTGCTAAGGCTCTCGCCCTCAGGGGGATGTCGTTACATGGCTATTGTTCGACCAGTGGTCTTGTCGGGCGGGGCGGGAACGCGACTCTGGCCCCTGTCGCGGGCCCTTTATCCCAAGCAGTTCATCCGCTTCTCGGAGGTGCAGCCGGAATCCTTTCTGGCCGCCGCGCTCAAGCGTCTGGCGCCAGCGGGCGGGTTCGCTGCCCCCATCGTCGTTTGCAACAATGACCACCGCTTTCTGGTGAAGGACGAGACTGAGCGCGCCGGTATCCGCCCGAGGGCGATCGTGCTGGAGCCGATGCCCCGCAACACCGCGCCGGCGGTGGCGGTTGCTGCCCTCCTGGCCGAGCGTGACGACCCGGAGAGCATCCTCGCGATCATGCCATCGGACCACGTCATCCAGGATGAGCCGCGCTTCGCCGCCGCCGTGCGTCAGGCGGCTGCGATTGCCAACGCCGGCAAGCTCGTGCTGTTCGGCATCGCTCCCGACGCGCCCCACACCGGATACGGCTACATCCGGCGCGGTGCGCCGCTCGACGGTTTCGACGGCGCGTTCGCGGTGGCCGCCTTCACCGAGAAGCCCGACCAGGACACTGCGGCGGCATACCTCGCCACCGGCAGCTACGCGTGGAACAGCGGCATCTTTGTGCTGGGCGCGCGCGCCTTCCTGGGTGAACTGGAGCGCTTCGAGCCAGCCATCCTCGCCGCGTCCAAGGCCGCCGTGGCCGGTGCGCGCAGCGACCTGGGCTTCCTTCGGCTCGACGCCGAGGCCTTCGCCGCCGCGCCCAGCATCTCCATCGACTACGCCGTGATGGAGAAGACCAATCGCGCAGCCGTCATGCCCATCGACGTGGGCTGGAGCGATGTGGGCTCCTGGTCGTCATTGTGGGAGCTCAGCGCGCGCGACGCCGACGGCAACGCCGTGCATGGTGACGCGGTGTTGGATGCCACGCGCAACTGCTACGTCTCCTCGCAGAAGTCGCTGGTGGCCACCATGGGGGTTGAGAACCTCGTCATCGTCGACACCCCCGATGCGCTTTTGGTCGCCGACCGCACCAAGGCGCAGGACGTTAGCAAGATGGTCGCGCGACTGAAGTCGGCGGGGCGCAAGGAGCACGAGAGCCACGTGCGCAACCATCGCCCGTGGGGCTACTTCGAGACGCTCAACGTCGGCGCGCGCTTTCAGGTCAAGCTCCTGCATGTGAAGCCGGGCGGCAAGCTCTCCATGCAGATGCACCATCACCGCTCGGAGCACTGGGTGGTGGTGCACGGCACCGCCAAGGTGACGGTGGGCAGCGAGCAGCGGCTCGTACACGAGAACCAGTCGGTCTACATCGTGGCCACCCAGTGGCACCGCTTGGAAAACCCCGGCAAGACGCCGCTGGAGCTGATCGAGGTCCAGCTCGGGAGCTACCTGGGCGAGGACGACATCGTTCGCTCGGACGACGTCTATAACCGCGCGCCCGAGGAAACGAAGTAGGCATGACCCTTGCGGTCCGACCTTGGGCGGCAGCCGATGAGCACGGTCGACACGTCTCGCATCATCAGTCGCGGCACGCTCCTTGATGCCATCGCCGCTGGATGGGAGCCGCAGTATCTCCCGTTCTGGGGTCATACGGCGAAGGTGCCTGGTATCGGCAAACACGTTCTGAGCCAGTGGTGGCCGGCTCCCTTCGTCGTCAGCGCAGAGACGTTCAAGTCGGCCGAGCACTACATGATGGCCGCGAAGGCGCGCCTGTTCGCAGATGAGGTGGCGCGCCCGAAGATTCTTGCAGCGCCGACGCCACGCGAGGCCAAGGCCCTCGGCCGCAAGGTCCGCGGTTTCAACGAGGAGGTATGGGCCGAGCAGCGCTTCGAGATCGTGGTCGAAGCCAGCATCGAGAAGTTCGGTCAGAACAGCGAGCTCGGCGCATACCTCCTCAAGACGGGGGATGCGGTGCTCCTCGAAGCAAGTCCTGTCGACCGCGTGTGGGGGATTGGCCTCGCCGCTGACGATCCTCGCGCCATGCGACCCGGCCAATGGAGGGGACTGAACCTGCTCGGTTTCGCCCTGATGCGGGCAAGGACGGCGCTCAAGACGGGGCTCAGGCAGGTGGGGACGGGCCGGCCGGGTCTGATCCCGCTTTAGTGCTTCGTGTGGGTCGTCGGGGACCGCGTCTCGTCCTTCCCCGGCGGGACCGAGACGGCAGTGGCCTGGGGGGCTGGCTCGTAGAGTTTGCGCTCGAAGCGCAGGTAGCTGAGCGGGATGGTCGCGAGATAGAGCAGGGTGCCCACGGTGAGCGTGCCGTAGGGGTAGGTGAGCAGCAGCGCCACCACGGCCGCGGCGCCGACGAACACCGGGAGCACGTAATCGCCAGAGATGCGCTCGCCCAGGAGCTTGCCGGAGAACGTCGGAATCGTGGAGACGAGGAGCACCGCTATCGCCAACACGTAGGCCGCAATGACCCACGGCCAAGTGCGAACCTCGAGGCCGAGCTCGTTGACGTAGAGCGGGAGGAGCACCGAGATGGCGCCGGCGGGCGCCGGCATGCCCGTGAAATAGTTGGACTGCCACTTCGGATTCTCAACGTCGATCAGCGAATTGAAGCGCGCAAGGCGCAGGCCCATGGCCAGGGCAAACACCAGCGCCACGATCCAGCCGAACCCGCGCGGCAACCCCATCAGCCCCCAGACGAAGACGAGCACGGCCGGGGCAACGCCGAAATTGACGAAGTCGGCGAGGCTATCGAGCTCGGCGCCGAACCTCGACTGCGCCTTGAGCGCGCGCGCAAGCCGACCGTCCACGCCGTCGAGCAGCGCGGCGATGACGATGAGCGCGATGGCCATGTCCGGCCGTGCCTCGATGGCCATGCGGATGGCCGTGAGGCCGGCGCACAGGCTGAGCACGGTGAAGAAGTTGGGCACCACCATGCGCAGCGGGATCTTGTCGTGCCGGAAAAGCAGCCGGCCGCGCCGGCGGCGCTCCTCGGTCTCCAGCCGCGGCAGCAAAGGGTCCATGCCTCCGTCGACCTCGCTTCGATGCTGCATCGTTTCGCACCCGGATCGGCGCCGCTGCCGCCGCCTACTGCCGGCGTGCCTCCCGTTCCGCCTCGTCCGCCTTGAGGTCGGCGAACACGGTTTCGCCGCCAACGGCGCGCTGTCCAACGGCGACCAGGGCGCCGCGCTCGGGCGGGAGGTAGAGGTCGACGCGCGAGCCGAAGCGGATCAGGCCGAAACGCTCGCCGACGCCGACGCTGTCGCCCTCCGTGGCGAAGGTGACGATGCGGCGGGCGATCAGTCCGGCGATCTGCACCACGCCGATCTCGGCGCCGGCGGGCGTGGCGAAGATCAGCGCACGGCGCTCGTTCTCCTCGCTCGCCTTGTCCAGGGCGGCGTTGAGGAAGCTGCCGGGCACGTACACGGAGCGCGCAATGCGCCCGGCCACCGGCGCCCGGTTGATGTGGACGTCGAACACTGACAGGAAGGTCGAGATCCTGAGGCGAGGCGTGTCGCCCAGTCCAAGCTCCGCCGGCGGGCGCACGCGATCGATGGCCAAAATGCGGCCGTCTGCGGGGGCGATGACGAGCCCCTCGCGCAGCGGCGTCACGCGCGGCGGATCGCGGAAGAAATAAGCGATGTAGGCGGTCGCCAGCACCGCGAGCCACGCCAGCGGCGGCCACAGCCAGAACAGCACGAGCGAGACGACGGCACCGATGGCCAGGAAACGATAGCCCTCGCTATGCACCGGCACGATGCCGTCGGTGATGGTGTCGAAAAGGCTATGGCGTTCGGACACGTCTCCTCCGCGGATTAGGCCTGGCCCGGTCGCTGCACCTGATCGCTAATCCCTGTCCTTGCCCTTACTGCGGCTCTTGGGCGGCACGCGCACGCCGGCCTTGGCTGCCGGCTTCGCGTCCTCCACGAGCCGGCCGATCGTGACCTTGAACGTGCGCCGCTGACCCTTGCGCGATACCTCGATCTCGACGTCCTTGCCGATCTGGGTCTGCGACACCAGCCGCGGCAGTCCGCGCATGGAGGTCACGTCCCTGCCATCGAATTTGACGATCACGTCGTCCTGCAGGATGCCGGCCCTGGCCGCCGGGCCGTCGGGCGCAACGCTCGCCACACGCGCTCCGGTGCCCTCCCGGACCCCGTAGGACTCGGCCAGATCCTCGGTCACGGTCTGCACGTTGACGCCGAGCCAGCCGCGGCGCGTCTCGCCGAACTGGCGCAGCTGGTCGAGCACGACGACGGCGGAATCGGACGGCACCGCGAAGCCGATGCCGATGGAGCCGCCCGACGGCGAGATGATGGCCGTGTTCACGCCGACTACCTCTCCGTCCATGTTGAACAGCGGGCCGCCGGAATTGCCGCGGTTGATGGCGGCATCCGTCTGCAGGAAGTCGTCATAAGGGCCGGTGTTGATGTCGCGCTGCTTGGCAGAGATGATGCCCACCGAGACGCTGCCGCCAAGTCCGAACGGGTTGCCGATCGCCATCACCCAGTCGCCCACCTTGAGCTTGCTCGACGAGCCGAACGCCACCTGCGCCAGCGGCCGCTTGGGCGTCACCTTGAGCAGCGCCAGATCGGTCTTGGAGTCCTTGCCCAGGATCTTCTCCACCGTCAGCTTGCTACCATCGTTGAAGTTGATGACGATCTCATCGGCGCCGTCGATGACATGGTTGTTGGTGACGATCAGGCCCTCCCTGCCGTCGACGACGAAGCCGGAGCCCTGGGCGGTGACCTTGCGGTCGGGCGACTTGCCGCCCTTACGGTCGAAGAAGTCGTCGAAGAATTCCTCGAACGGGGCCCCCTTCGGCACCTTGGGCAGCGGCACGCCCTCGGCGCCCTTCAGGGTCTGCTTGGTTGAGATGGCGACCACCGCGTCGAGGAGCCTCTCGGCGATCGGCGCAACGCTAGGCGGCCCGGACCGGCTCTGCGCGAGCGCAGGGCCGAGGAGCAGCACCAGCAGGCACACGCTCGCGCCGAAGAGGGCGCTGCGCGCCCCGATACGCCCGCTGAGAGCCGCGCGCGCAAAACCGGAGGCCGCAACGGGTGCTGCATGAGGATTGCCGCCGCTGTCGGATCGTCCAGGCCTGGTCATGGCCAACTCCTACCACACTTTGGTTCCGCCGTCCGCGAGGCGCGCCGCCGGCTTAGCCCCGTGCCAGCCACACGATAGCTGTCCCCACCGCGGCGGCGACGGTGCCCATCGCGCGCAGCCTGCCCTCGGGCGTCTGCGCCGCCGTCAGGGCCAACCTTAGCGCCAGCTGCGGCGCAGCGGCCCACAGCAACCCCTCGATCACCAGCACGAGCCCAGCGGCGGCGAAGAGGTCCGTCATTTCTTCTGCTGGCTACCGGGCACGCCGCTGGCATCGGGGTTTTTGCCGTTGGGATCGGGGTTGTTGAAATACTTGAAGAACTCGCTGTCGGGCGACAACAGCATCCGGGTCTCGCTATCGCTGCTCTTCATGCCGGTCTCGTAGGCCTGCATGGAGCGGTAGAAGGCGAAGAAGTCCGGGTCGCGGTTGTAGGCTTCGGCAAAGATGCGGTTGCGCTCCGCGTCGCCCTCGCCGCGGATGCGCTCGGCCTGGCGCGTCGCCTCGGCCTTGATGACGGTGACCTGGCGGTCGGCGTCAGCCTTGATCCTGTTGGAGGCGCCGGTACCCTCCGCGCGGATCTCGGCGGCCTCGCGCTGGCGCTCGGCGCGCATGCGCTCGAACACGTTCTTCTCGTTCTCCGGGGGCAGGTTGGCGCGCTTGATGCGCACGTCCACCACCTCCAGGCCGAGTTCCTTGCCGTCGGCATTGACCTGCCTGGCGATGCGCTTCATCAGATCCTCGCGCCTGTCGCGCACGATCTCCTGGAAGGTGGCCGCGCCCAATACCCGGCGCAGCGAAGACTCCATGATCGACTTCAGGCGCTCGCGCGCGCCGCTCTCGTTACGAACCGATTGATAGAACAGCAGCGGATCGGTGATGCGGTAGCGCGCGAATGCGTCGACCACCAGCCGCTTCTGGTCCTTGGCCGTTACCTGATAGGACGGCGAATCCAGATCGAGGATGCGCTTGTCGAAGTAATCGACGGTCTGAGCGAACGGCCACCGTAGATAGAGACCCGGCCCTTTTTTGCCGTTGGGCTGGTTGATGACCTGCTCGGGGCTGCCGAACGTCAGCACCACCGCCTGCTCGTTCACGTGCACGATGAACATGGAAAGATAGGCGGCGAGGCCGGCCAGACCGGCGAGGACCACGAGCACCGCATTGAGAGCCTTTAACATCAGTTGCCCCCCTCCTTGCGCTTTTGAATCTGGTCGAGGGGCAGATAGGGCACCACGCCCTGACCGGCCTTGCCGTCGAGGATGATCTTCTCCGACCCATTCAAAACGCGCTCCATGGTCTCCAGATAGAGCCGCTTGCGCGTCACCTCAGGCGCCTTCTTGTACTCCTCATAGACCTTGAGGAAGCGCGCCGTCTGGCCCTTGGCCTCGGCGATCGCCTGCTGCTGGTAGCCCTGCGCAGCAAGCACGATGCGCTCGGCCTCGCCGCGCGCTTCCGGTATGACTTTGTTGGCGTAGGCGAACGCGTCGTTTTGGTACTTCTCCTTGTCGGCTTGCGCGTTCTGGACGTCGAGGAAAGCGTCGATGACCTTCTCGGGCGGCTCGCTCTTCTGCATCGTTACCTTGTCGATGACGATGCCGGCGCCGTAATAGTCGAGCACGTCCTGCATGAGCTTCTGCACGGCCGCTTCGGTCTGGTAGCGTGCCTCGGTGATGATCGGCTTGATCTCAGACTGTCCGACCACCTCGCGCATGGCGCTCTCGGCGACCTCCCTTACCGTCTCGTCAGGCTTCTGAATATTGAAGAGGTACTGCTGGGCATCCTTGATACGCCAGAATACCGTGAAGCCGACCACGACGATGTTCTCGTCGCCGGTGAGCATCAGGCTCTCGGTTGGCACATCGCGCCCGGTGCGCGTCCCGGCGGCAGGCTCGTAGCCGATCGCGGCGATGTTCTGCGCGGTGATCTTCGCCAGCTGCACCTCCTCGATCGGATAAGGCAGCCGGAAGTGCAGGCCGGACGGCTTCTGGCGATCGACCTGGCCGAAGCGCAGGACGACACCCACCTCGTCGACCCTGACCATGAAACAGAACGCGAAGAACGCGACGGCGACCACGGCCAGCAGGCCGAGCAGAAACACCAGCATGCCCGAGGGGCCGCTGCCGCCGGGCATCACCTGCTTCAAGCCTTCACGGCTGCGCTTCAGCAGCTCCTCGAGGTCGGGCTGCTGGTGCGGCCCTCCCGACTGCCCCTGCCCCCACGGCCCGCCGCCGCCTCGGCGACCGCCGCCACTTTGATTACTCCAAGGCATCTATATTGGCCTTTTCCTACTCGTTTCCCGGTTCCCCACGATCGGGGCGTTGCTTGGCCTGCGTGCCACTCACCAAGCCGGCCGCTCTGCCGTGCAGCCGGCCGCTCCGCGGTGGGCGCCAATCTCGTCCGCGTATTCGGTGGAATTTCCGTGCGGTGGCCCGCTTATAGGGCAGGCCATGGGCGGGCGCAAACAGGGCACGGGCTCACACCCCCTTGCTATCTCCGCCGCATCGATAAGCCGAGGTCGGACGCGACGGTTCCGCCCCCTCTTCCACGACGATGGCGGCTGGGGGCAGGGATCACCTTTTGCGGAACTTGTCGAGCTGGACCACCTTGGCGTCGTTGGCGGGCTGATCTGGCGCAACCGTCGCCGGTCGGCTCGGCTGCCGCCGCGGCGGCGC
>JAFMSC010000048.1:0-9246 GCA_017353825.1 Hyphomicrobiaceae bacterium
TCGGCGTGTGGATCTTCTTCATGCGTCAGATGCAGTCGGGCGGCGGTCGCGCCATGGGTTTCGGCAAGTCCAAGGCCAAGCTGCTCACCGAGCGCCAAGGGCGTGTCACCTTCGAGGATGTGGCCGGCGTGGACGAGGCCAAGACCGACCTGCAGGAGATTGTGGAGTTCCTGCGCGATCCGCAGAAGTTCCAGCGCCTCGGCGGTCGTATCCCGCGCGGCTGCCTGCTGGTAGGCCCCCCTGGCACCGGCAAGACGTTGATCGCGCGCGCTGTGGCTGGCGAGGCCAATGTGCCGTTCTTCACCATCTCCGGCTCCGACTTCGTCGAGATGTTTGTGGGCGTCGGCGCCAGCCGTGTGCGCGACATGTTCGAGCAGGCCAAGAAGAATGCGCCGTGCATCATCTTCATCGATGAGATCGATGCGGTGGGCCGCCACCGCGGCGCCGGCCTCGGCGGCGGTAACGACGAGCGCGAGCAGACACTCAACCAGCTGCTGGTCGAGATGGACGGCTTCGAGGCCAACGAGGGCATCATCATCATCGCCGCCACCAACCGCCCCGACGTGCTCGACCCGGCGCTGTTGCGCCCCGGTCGCTTCGACCGCCAGATCGTGGTGCCCAACCCGGATGTCGGCGGGCGCGAGAAGATCCTGCGGGTGCACATGCGCAAGGTGCCCCTGGCGCCCGATGTGGACCCCAAGGTGATCGCGCGCGGGACGCCGGGCTTCTCTGGTGCTGACCTCGCCAACCTCGTCAACGAAGCGGCCCTGCTCGCGGCCCGGCGCAACAAGCGCCTCGTAACCCAGGCCGAATTCGAGGACTCCAAGGACAAGGTGATGATGGGCGCGGAGCGCCGCTCCATGATCATGACCGAGGAAGAGAAGCGCCTTACCGCCTACCACGAGGCCGGCCACGCCATTGTCGGCCTGCACGTGCCGCAGCACGATCCGCTGCACAAGGTTACCATCATTCCGCGCGGGCGAGCGCTGGGCGTTACCGTGAGCCTGCCGGAGCGCGACCGGCTGAGCCACACACGCCAGTACTGCGTGTCGCGGTTGGCCTCCACGTTCGGCGGGCGCGAGGCCGAGATCCTAATCTTCGGGCCCGAGAATGTCACCAACGGCGCCACCAGCGACATCCAGCAGGCCACCCGGCTGGCACGCGCCATGGTGATGGAATGGGGCATGTCGGACAAGCTTGGCCGCGTGCGCTACCACGGGAACGAGCAGGAGGTGTTCCTCGGTCACTCGGTGACGCAGACCGTCAACATGTCCGAGGAGACGGCCAAGCTGATCGACGACGAAATCCGCAGTCTGGTCGAGGCCGGCGAGCAGACCGCGCGCCACATCTTGAATGAGCACATCGACGACCTGCACAAGCTCGCCAAGGCGCTCTTGGAGCACGAGACCTTGTCGGCCGACGAGGTCGACAAGGTCCTGCGCGGGGAACCCATCGTGCGCTCCACGGACGACGAGGAGAGCAAGGGTCCCGCCGGCCCGGCCGTTCCCGCCGCCGGCAAATCGCGCCCGCCCCGCCCCGAGCCCGGCCGCGGCGGGCTTGAACCCTACCCGCAAACGTGACGGAGGTCAGGTCTGGGGACTCGGCTTCCGCTGGCTCCGCAGAAATCGCACCGCTTCGGCGACCGACCCCCTGACATCCTCCGCCTCAAACCTGCTATGCTGTCCTGCCCACGGGGGCACGCGAAGCCAATCGCTTGGGGAGGGGTTGCATGAGGGGTGTTGTTGTTCGCTTGGCCGCGCCGGCTGCGGTGCTGCTTGTGGCCACTGCGGCGGCCGCGAATGCGCAGATCGCCGTCTCGGCCAACGATGCCAAAGTCAAGCTCGTCAACGGCAAGGTGGAGGTGGCGAAGAGCCCGCCGGCCGACACCGTCGCCTTCATCGATCTTCGCGCCAACCCGCCGAAGGTGCTGGCCGAGCTGGAGGTGCCCGCCAGCGTGGTGGGACCGCCCATGAGCGTGGCCGTCTCCCCCAAGGAGGACCTGGCGCTCGTCACCGCCGCCACGCGCATCGACCCGGAGGACGCCACCAAGACCATCCCCGACGATAAGCTCACCGTCATCGACCTGAAGCCGCTCAAGCCCGGCTTCTTCAAGCGCCTATTATCCAACGAGCCGCCGCCGGCGCCCAAGGTGCTCACCACTCTCAAGGCCGGCAAGGGTGCCGCCACCGTCTCCATCAACAAAGCAGGGACGCTGGCGCTCGTCGCCAACCGCGCCGAGGGCACCATCTCCGTGTTCACCATTGCCGGCGCCGACGTCGTGCCCGCGGGCAAGGTGACGGTGGGCGGGGAGAAGTCCGGCCCCAGCGGCATCGCGTTCACGCCCGACGGCAAGACGGCTCTCGTCACGCTTGATGCAGACAACAAGATCCTGGTGCTGTCGGTGGACGGCACCAGGGTGGAACCCACGAGCCGCGTGATCTTTGCCGGCCTGCGCCCCTACGGCATCGATGTGACCCCCAAGGGCGAGGTGGCGGTGGTCGCCAACATCGGCATGGGCGGCGGCGACACCGACACCATCAGCGTGATCGACCTTAAGGCCGAGCCGGCGCGCGTGGTCAACACCTACACGGTGGGGCAAACTCCGGAGGGCATCAAGATCTCACCCGACGGCAAGTACGTGGCTGTGATCGCCAACAACGGCAGCAATCTGACCCCGGAGTCGCCGTTCTTCAACCGGAACGGCCTCTTGCAGGTGTGGACCCGCAACGCAAACCAGCTCGCCAAGACTGCCGAGCTGCCTATCGGGCGCTGGTGCCAGGGGATTGCCTGGTCCTCCAACGGGCGCACCGTGCTCGCCCAGTGCATGGTGGAGGAGGAGATCGTGGTGGCGCGCTTCACCGGCCGTGCCCTGGAGAAGGTGGGCTCCATCAAGACCAAGGGCGGCCCCGCCGGCATCCGCACAGCCGAGCCGTAACCCGCGCCTTGGGTCAGACCTTCGGGGGGTCTGACCCCATCGTCACTCCTCGATTCACTCCTCGAGGAGCCGCTCCAAGCGTGCAATCGCCTGATCCCATTGCCGCGAGGCGCGGCTGAGATAGTCGCTAGCCTCGCTCAGCGACTCCGGACGCACCGAATACTGGCTTTCCCGACCGACGCGCCGCTTTGCGACGATGTGGGCTCGCTCGAGGATGGCCAGATGCTTGGTCACCCCTTGCCGGGTCAGGCGCGTGCCTTCGGTCAGCTGGGAGATCGACAGCGGCCGCCCCTCGCACAAACGCGACAACAGCGAAAGGCGCGTGGTGTCGCCCAGAGCCATGAATACCGGAGCGACGGACGCAGGCCTCACCTCATGCGCCCGCGGCGACATGGGCGGCGATGTTGTCGACCTGGATGTTCCATCCCTCGGTATTGCTGCGCAGCACCTCCAAACGGCGCGGATCGGGGATCGACTCAAAGCCGCTCTCGGTAATGGTCAGCCGTGTCCCGCGGGCAATCGGCTCCAGCCGGAACTCAACCAGCGTGGAAGGCTGGTCGGCCCCCTCAAGGCTGGACGTCTCGTCAAAATGGTGCCAGCGGAACGAGAGCAGGCGCTCCGGTTCAATGCGCTCAATCACTGCGCGCCATGGGTAGTGCTCATGGCCAGGAGATGTGATCTGCCCGGTCGACACCGTGCCCGGCTTGAACGGGCCATCCAGCTTCACCCGGAACCATTGTCCAAACTCGTTGTGATCGGCAAGCGCGCGCCAGACGCGCGCCACCGGTGCCTTGAATTCGACGGTCTTGACGATTCGGTCAGCCATTTGCGCAACCTCCTGGTTGCGTGTGAGGATAGCACAGCCGAGCGAAAGAGCAACAGTTTAGTTGCGTAATGGGCCAATCGTGGTGCAACCCCGCGCGATGGCTTGCGTTGGCGCGCCGCGGCAACCAGGCTATAGAAACGCCTCGCGTGACAGCAAAGCTCTACATCCGGCCCGTGGCAGGCCTTCCCCGGGGCTTGGCGGGCGTTCCCGCGCTCCGTCTGAGCGGACGCGACGACTTACGGTTCACTGCCGCCGAGATCATCGAGCGCGACGGCAGCCAGACAAGACGTGGCGTCAAGACGGCGGCGGAGCTCGCCGCGCTGTCCGCTCCGCTTGCCCATGTGCTCGATCGCATCGAGCAGCAGCGCACCCCCATCGCCGGCGTTGCGCTGGACCGACCGCGCATCATGGGCGTGGTCAACGTCACGCCGGACAGCTTTTCCGACGGAGGACGGTGGCTCGATCCGGAGGCCGCTGTGGCCCATGGCCTGCAGCTGGAGGCTGAGGGGGCGGACATTCTCGACATTGGCGGCGAATCCACGCGGCCGGGCGCGGAGCCGATCGGCGTCAACGAGGAGCTCCGGCGCGTCATCCCGGTGATCGCGGCGCTGGCCAGACAGGTGCGCGTGCCCATCTCCATCGACACCCGCAACGCCGAGGTCATGCGGCGGGCCGCCGACGCCGGCGCGCGCGTCATTAATGACGTGGCCGCGCTCGGGTATGACCCCAAGGCCTTGCATGTGGCCGCAGAGGCCGGCCTACCCGTGGTGCTCATGCACGCCCAAGGCGACCCCCGCACGATGCAGCTCGACCCGCGATACGACGATGTGGTGCTGGACGTCTACGACTGGCTGGAGGCGCGCATCGCCAATTGCGGGGCGGCTGGGATCGGGCGCGAGCGGGTGATCGTCGATCCCGGCATCGGCTTCGGCAAGACCCTCGACCACAACCTGGCGCTCTTGGCCAGCCTCAGTGTCTTCCACGGTCTCGGCTGCCCTATCCTGCTCGGCGCCTCCCGCAAGAGCTTCATCAGCCGCCTGTGCGGCGGAGCGCCCGCGAGCGAGCGCCTGCCCGGCTCGCTGGCGGCGGCCCTGACCGGCGCCGCCCAGGGCGTGCAGATTGTGCGTGTGCATGATGTTGCAGCGACGCGCCAGGCGCTGATGGTTTGGGGAGAGGCGCAGATGTAGGGTCGGACCATCTCGGCTACCCCCTGATGTAGATTTCATCTGCCAGGGGGCATCCCAGGCGCGCGCGCGCAATGCGATACAGCTCAGGATTGTCGGATAGCATTCGCGCTCAAGTTATGTAATCCTGCGCAGAGCTTTTGAGGTCGGGCAGGCTGCGATACCCGGCATGATGCGTTGACGACGCCCAACGTCAGCCTTTGCCTGTGCGGCCAGGGCCGGGCATCGTCCCCAAGTGACGATGGCACGAGCCACAGAGGCCAATCCAGAGGCTGACCTCGAGGTTGATCCCCAGATTCACCCCAGGTCATCCCAAAATCATGCCAAAGTCATCCCAGGTCACCCCAAAGTCATCCCCAGGTCACTCCCCGCATCCCTAAGACACATCCCCCAAGGCACATCCCACAGGGCACATCCCCCAAGGCACATCCAAGACATAATCCCAGGGCACATCCATGGAGCGCACCTATTTCGGGACTGACGGCATCCGCGGTCTGGCCAACCGTAGCCCCATGACCTCCGAGGTCGCCCTCAAGGTGGGCATGGCGGCCGGCAGGCTGTTCTCCAAAGACGATGGTCGCATGCACCGGGTGGTGATCGGCAAGGACACGCGATTGTCTGGCTACATGATCGAATCCGCACTCATGTCGGGCTTCACAGCCGTCGGCATGGAGGTGTTCCTGTTGGGACCGATGCCGACGCCGGCGGTGGCGATGCTCACGCGCTCGCTCAGAGCCGACCTGGGCGTGATGATCTCGGCCTCGCACAACCCCTACGAGGACAACGGCATCAAGCTGTTCGACCCCGAGGGCTACAAGGTCTCTGACGACGCCGAGGCCGAAATCGAGGCGCTGATGGCCGCCGGCAGCGCCAGCCTACTGGCGACCCCCGACCGCATCGGCCGCGCCAGGCGCATCGAGAGCGCGCGCGAGCGCTACATCGAGTTCGTCAAGCGGACGCTGCCACGTGACATCCGCCTCAACGACCTGCGGGTGGTGATCGACTGTGCCAACGGCGCCGGCTATCAGGTGGCGCCGGCGGTGCTGTGGGAACTGGGTGCCGAGGTGATCCGCATCGGCGTGGAGCCCAACGGCTGCAACATCAACAAGGAGTGCGGCACCACGGCGCCCGAGGCGCTTTGCGGCAAGGTCCGCGAGATGCGCGCCGACATCGGCATCGCGCTCGACGGCGACGCCGACCGCGTGGTGATCGTGGACGAGAAGGGCCGCATTGTCGACGGGGACCAGATCATGGCGGTGATCGCCGAAAGCTGGCATCGCCGCGACAAGCTGGCCGCCGGCGGCGTCATTGCCACCGTCATGTCTAACCTTGGACTGGAGCGCCACCTCAACGGGCTGGGCCTGAAGCTCGTGCGCACGCCCGTGGGCGACCGCTATGTGGTCGAGCACATGCGCAAGCACGGCTACAACGTGGGCGGAGAGCAATCCGGCCACATCGTGCTCTCGGATTACACCACCACCGGTGACGGGCTGGTGGCTGCGCTGCAGGTGCTGGCGGTCGTGGTGGGCACCGGCCAGGCGGTGAGCGAGGTGTGCCGCTGCTTCGAGGCGGTGCCGCAACACCTGCAGAACGTGCGCTATGCCAACGGTGCCCCCTTGGAGCATGCCATGGTCAAGAGCGCCATCGACTCCGGCAAGGCGCGGCTCGGCGAAAGCGGCCGGCTTTTGGTTCGCCGTTCAGGCACCGAGCCGGTCATCCGGGTCATGGCCGAAGGCGACGATGATGTCCTGGTGCGGCAGGTGGTGGGTGACATCGCTGAGGCTGTGCGCACCGCGGCGCAGCAGACGGCCGGTTAGGCTCTCGCAATCGAGTGTCGGCTCGGACGTCGGCCCCGCACTCTTCCTCTTCTGTGAACCCTGACGCCCGACCCCGGCCGTCTTGACTCCCCCGCCCTGAAGCACCATAGAAGGCCGCTCTTGCCCCTGCTGGCGACGGCGGGGCCGTTCTGTTTGCGAAATGCGGTGGCTTCCGGGGCTAGACCTCCCCGCGTCCAACGTTCACGAAGATTAGGTCACAGAGAGGTGAGTTCATAGCCCGTATCCGGAGGGGTGCCCGAGTGGCTAAAGGGGACGGACTGTAAATCCGTTGGCTTCGCCTACGTTGGTTCGAATCCAACCCCCTCCACCATCAGGTTTCAAGGATCAGGTAACAAAAGCCCGCAAAAGTCAGCGCCCAAAATCAGGGTACCTGATTTCGGAAAACCTGGTCCTCGGCCCTGACACGCGGGTCCTGACACGCGGGTTTCCTGACAGGCGGGTTTCCTGACAGGCGGGTGTAGCTCAATGGTAGAGCAACAGCCTTCCAAGCTGATGACGAGGGTTCGATTCCCTTCACCCGCTCCAGCTGACAGTCCAGACCAGTGCAAACCGGCCTCGCCCGACTATTAGGGCGTACAAGACCGTGCTGAGCGAGGTCTTGCGAGGTAGAAAAGGCAAGCCAACCCATGGCCAAGGCGAAGTTTGAGCGGACGAAGCCGCATTGCAACGTTGGCACGATCGGCCACGTTGACCACGGGAAGACGACGCTGACGGCGGCGCTGACGAAGGTTTCGGCGGACCGGGGCTGGACGCAGTCTGCGGTGTCCTACGACCAGGTGGCGAAGGCGTCGGAGAGCCAGGGGCGGCGCGACCCGACCAAGATCCTGACCATTGCCACTTCGCACGTGGAGTACTCCACGGAGAAGCGCCACTACGCGCACGTGGACTGCCCCGGCCACGCCGATTACGTGAAGAACATGATCACGGGTGCGGCGCAGATGGACGGTGCCATCCTGGTGGTGTCGGCCGTTGACGGCCCGATGCCGCAGACCAGGGAGCACATCCTGTTGGCCCGCCAGGTGGGCGTGCCCTACATTGTGGTGTTCCTGAACAAGTGCGACGTGGTGGACGATCCCGAGCTCCTCGATCTCGTGGAGATGGAGGTGCGCGAGCTGCTATCGAGATATCAGTTCCCCGGCGACGACGTGCCGGTGATCCGCGGCGCGGCCATCCAGGCCTTGAACGGCGAGAAGGGGCCTCTGGCCGATGAGGCGATCGTGAAGCTGTTCGAGGCGCTCGACACCTACATCCCGCTGCCTGAGCGTCCGAAGGATCAGCCGTTCCTGATGCCGATTGAGGATGTGTTCTCGATCTCGGGCCGCGGCACGGTTGTGACGGGCCGCATCGAGCGCGGCAAGATCAAGGTGGGCGAGGAGGTGGAGATCGTCGGGCTTCGCGACACGCAGAAGTCGGTGGTGACGGGCGTTGAGATGTTCCGCAAGCTCCTGGATGCGGGCGAGGCCGGCGACAACGTGGGCTGCCTGCTCAGGGGTATCGACAAGGACGCGGTGGAGCGCGGCCAGGTGCTGTGCAAGCCGGGCTCGATCAAGCCGCACAAGAAGTTCAAGGCCGAGGCCTACATCCTCACCAGGGAGGAGGGCGGCCGGCACACGCCGTTCTTCACCAACTACCGCCCGCAGTTCTACTTCCGGACCACGGACGTGACGGGGGTGGTGTCCCTACCCGAGGGCACCGAGATGGTGATGCCCGGCGACAACATCGCGGTGACGGTGGAGCTGATTACGCCGATCGCCATGGAGGAGAAACTGCGATTCGCCATCCGTGAGGGCGGCCGCACCGTCGGCGCTGGCGTCGTCACCAGCATCATCGAGTAGATAGGGTTAACGGAGCGCCCACAGTTCGGGCGCTCCTTGCTTTTGGACCAACGAGCCATGCAAAGTCAGAACATAAGAATTCGCCTCAAGGCGTTCGACCATCGCGTGCTCGATGCGTCCACGCGTGAGATCGTCAACACCGCCAAGCGCACGGGCGCCGAGGTGCGCGGGCCGATCCCGCTGCCGACGCGGATCGAGCGCTTCACCGTCAACCGCTCGCCGCACATCGACAAGAAGAGCCGCGAGCAGTTCGAGATGCGCACGCACAAGCGCCTGCTCGATATCGTCGATCCTACGCCGCAGACGGTCGATGCCCTTATGAAGCTCGACCTGGCGGCCGGCGTCGACATCGAGATCAAGCTGTAAGGGAGCCGGGCTAGCCATGCGCTCCGGAGTGATCGCGCAGAAAGTCGGGATGACCCGCATCTTCACGGCGGCGGGCGAGCACGTCCCCGTGACCGTACTGAAGCTTGCCAGCGTACAGGTGGTCGCGCAGCGCACCGACGAAAACAACGGTTACACGGCGCTGCAGCTGGGCGCCGGCACGCGCAAGCCGAGCCGCGTGCCGCGCGCCGAGCGCGAGAACTTCGCCCGCGCTCATGTGGAGCCCAAACGCAGGCTGGCCGAG
>JAFMSC010000048.1:9256-14835 GCA_017353825.1 Hyphomicrobiaceae bacterium
CTGGCCGAGTTTCGCGTGAGCCCTGACAACCTCATCGAGGTCGGCGCGGAGATCACCGCCGACCACTTCGTGAAGGGCCAGTTCGTCGATGTTACCGGCACCAGCATCGGCAAGGGCTTCGCGGGCGCCATGAAGCGCTGGAACTTCGCCGGCCTGCGCGCGAGCCACGGCGTATCGGTCGTTCACCGCAGCCACGGCTCCACCGGCCAGCGCCAAGACCCCGGCAAGGTCTTCAAGGGCAAGAAGATGGCCGGGCACCTGGGCGACGAGCGGGTCACCACCCAAAACCTGGAAGTGGTCGGCACCGACAAAGACAAGGGATTGATCCTGGTGCGTGGTGCGGTACCCGGCTTCAGGGGCAACTGGGTGCTGGTGCGCGATGCTGTGAAAAAGCCGCTGCCCGAGGGTGCGCCCAAGCCGGGTGCGTTCCGCAAGGCTGAGAGCTCCGAGGCTGCCGCTGCACCAAGACGTGCTGCTAGGGCCGCTCAAAGGGAGCCCAAGTCATGAAAGCGAAGGTGCAGACCCTGGACGCCCGCAGCGCCGGCGAGGTCGAGCTCAGTGACGTCATCTTCGGGCTGGAGCCGCGCACGGACCTCATCCACCGCATGGTGCGCTACCAGCAGCTCAAGCGCATGGCTGGCACCCATCACGTCCAGGACCGGTCGGAGGTCTCGACCACGGGCAAGAAGATGTACCGACAGAAGGGCACGGGCGGTGCGCGCCACGGCGACAAGTCGGTGCCGCAGTTTCGCGGCGGCGGCAAGGCGTTCGGCCCGAAGCCGCGCAGCCATGCCATCGCGCTGCCTAAGAAGGTGCGCGCGCTGGCGCTCCGCCATGCCCTCTCGGCCAAGGCCAAGGCCGGCGAGGTGCTGGTCCTCGATAAGGCCTCCTCTGCCGACGGCAAAACCAAAGGGCTGCGCGACAGCTTCGAGAAGCTCGACCTGACCAATGCGCTTATTATCGACGGCGCCGAGATCGAGGCGGGCTTCGCCAGGGCTGCGCGCAACATCCCCAACATCGATGTGCTGCCGGTGCATGGCATCAACGTCTACGACATCCTGCGCCGCAAGCGGCTGGTGCTGACCAAGGCGGCGCTGGAAGCGCTGGAGGCGCGCTTCAAATGAGCAAGAAACGCGATCCGCACGACCTGATCCGGGCTCCCGCCATCACCGAGAAGTCCACGCTGGTGTCGGAATACAACCAGGTGGTGTTCAAGGTGGCGAAGGATGCCACCAAGCCGGAGATCAAGGCGGCCATCGAGCAACTGTTCGGCGTCAAAGTGAAGGCCGTCAACACCCAGGTTCGCAAGGGCAAGCTGAAGGCGTTCCGGCGCATCGTCGCCCGCCAGAGCGACACCAAGCGTGCCATCGTGACCCTCGAGGAGGGTCACACCATCGACGTGACGACGGGGCTGTGAGGAGAGGCCCATGGCAGTAAGAACATTCCGCCCGACGACGCCCGGCCTGCGCCAGCTCGTGCTGGTGGACCGCAGCCAGCTGTGGAAGGGTGCGCCCATCAAGATGCTCACCGAGGGCAAGCCCAAGACCGGTGGGCGCAACACCTACGGCCGCATCACCATGCGGCACATCGGCGGCGGCCACAAGCAGAGCTACCGGCGTATCGACTTCCGGCGCACCAAGCATGACATGCCGGCCAAGGTGGAGCGGCTGGAGTACGACCCCAACCGCACGGCGTTCATCGCGCTCATCAAATACCAGGACGGCACGCTCTCCTACATCCTGGCTCCGCAGCGCCTGGGCGTGGGTGACACGGTGATCTCCGGCATCAAGGCCGACGTGAAGCCCGGCAACGCCATGCAGCTCGCCTCGCTGCCGGTGGGTACCTTCGTGCACGCGATCGAGATGAAGGCCGGCGGCGGTGGCAAGATCGCCCGCTCGGCCGGCACCTACGCGCAGCTCGTGGGCCGCGACGCCGGCTGGGCGATCCTGCGCCTCAACTCGGGCGAGACGCGGCGCGTACGCGCCGAGTGCATGGCGACGGTGGGAGCCGTCTCCAACGCCGACCACATGAACGAGTCGATCGGCAAGGCCGGCCGCAACCGCTGGAAAGGTGTGCGGCCCACGGTGCGCTCGATCATGATGAACCCGGTGGATCACCCCAACGGCGGCCGCACCAAGGGCGGCAAGCACTGGGCCACGCCGTGGGGCAAGCCCACCAAGGGCTACAAGACGCGCTCGAACAAGGCGACGGACCGGTTCATCATCCGTCCGCGCAGCAAGGGCAAGTAAAGAGGGCCACATGGCACGCTCGGTTTGGAAAGGCCCGTTCGTCGACGGTTATCTTCTCAAGAAGGCGGAGAAGGTGCGCGCTGGCGGCCGCAACGAGGTGATCAAGACCTGGAGCCGGCGCTCGACGATCCTGCCGCAGTTCGTTGGGCTCACGTTCGGAGTCTACAACGGCCAGAAGCACATTCCCGTGAGCGTCACCGAGGACATGATCGGCCACAAGTTCGGCGAGTTCTCGCCGACGCGCACATTCCATTCCCACAGCGGCGACAAGAAGGCGACGAAGAGCAAAGCGTGAGGCGCGTGACGGCCTTCGGGCCGGGCAGCAACGGCGCGTGGCGCAATGATGAGGCGGTAGCGAGATGGGCAAGCCAAAGCGCGAGCGGCAGCTCGGCGATAACGAGGCGCAGGCGGTGGTGCGCAACCTTCGGGTGTCGCCGCGGAAGCTCAACCTCGTCGCCCAGATGATCCGCGGCAAGAAGGTGGACACTGCGTTGGCGGAGCTTGAGTTCTCGCGCAAGCGCATCGCCCAGGACGTGCGCAAGTGTGTGATGTCGGCTGTGGCCAACGCCGAAAACAACCACCAGCTCGACGTGAACGATCTGGTGGTGTCGCAGGCGCACGTGGGCAAGAACATCGTGATGCGCCGCTTCCACGCGCGCGGCCGCGGCAAGATGAGCCCGGTGGAGAAGCCATTCTCGCAGCTGACGGTGGTGGTCAAGGAGGTCCCGGCGGCAGCCGAGGAGCCTGCGCGTGACGCGCAACAGGCGGAGGAGACCGCATAATGGGTCACAAGGTCAATCCGGTGGGGCTACGCCTCGGCGTGAACCGCACCTGGGACAGCCGCTGGTACGCCAGCCGCGGCGAGTACGGGCGGCTGTTGCACGAGGATATGAAGATCCGCGAACATATTCTTAAGCAGCGGCGCGCCGGAGGCATCTCCAAGGTCGTGATCGAGCGCCCGCACAAGAAGTGCCGCGTCACCATCCACACGGCCCGGCCGGGCGTGCTGATCGGCAAGAAGGGCGCCGACATCGAGAAGATGCGGGCCGAGCTGGCCAAGCTTTCCGAGTCGGAGGTGCACCTCAACATCGTGGAGGTGAGGAAGCCCGAGATCGACGCCACGCTGGTGGCCGAGACCATCGCCCAGCAGCTTGAGCGCCGCGTTGCCTTCCGCCGCGCCATGAAGCGCTCGGTGCAGTCGGCGCTGCGGCTGGGCGCGCTCGGCATCCGCATCAACTGCTCAGGAAGGCTGGGTGGCGCTGAGATCGCGCGCATGGAGTGGTACCGAGAGGGCCGCGTGCCCCTGCACACCCTGCGCGCCGATATCGATTTCGGTTACGGCCTCGCTCGGACGGCCTACGGCATCATTGGCGTCAAGGTGTGGATCTTCAAAGGCGAGATCATGGACCACGACCCGATGGCCGCCGAGAAGCGCGCGCTGGAAGCGCAGGAAGGCGGCGGCCGCCGTCGCAGCGACCGTGGCGACCGTGGCGACCGCGAGGGGGCCTGGGCCGGCGAGCGCGAGACGGCCAGGGAATAAGAAGGGACAACGGCGATGCTGCAGCCTGCACGCACAAAATACAGGAAGGCGCACAAGGGGCGCATCCACGGCGCCGCCAAGGGCGGGACGACGCTCAACTTCGGCGCGTTCGGTCTCAAGGCGCTGGAGCCGGACCGGGTGACCGCGCGCCAGCTCGAGGCGGCCCGGCGCGCCATCACGCGCGCCATGAAGCGCGCCGGCCGGGTGTGGATCCGCGTATTCCCCGACGTCCCCGTGACGAAGAAGCCGATCGAGGTGCGCATGGGATCTGGCAAGGGCGCGCCAGAGCTGTGGATCGCGCGCGTCAAGCCTGGCCGCATCATGTTCGAGCTGGACGGCGTGTCGGAAGCGACCGCACGCGAGGCGCTCGAGCTCGGCGCAGCAAAGCTGCCCGTCAAGACGCGCGTCGTGGTGCGCCAGGCGTAAGGAGCGGCTTAAGATGAAACCGGAAGAGGTGCGGGCCATGTCGCCCGATCAGCTGAGCGAGAAGCTGGCAGGCCTGAAGAAGGAGCAGTTCAACCTGCGCTTCCAGAAGGCGACGGGGCAGCTTGAGAACACCTCTCGCGTGCGCACGGTGCGGCGGGACATCGCCCGCATCAAGACGGTGCAGGCGCAGCGGCGCGCCGCCGCGGCAGGCAAAGAGTAAGGCGGCGGGGAAGGACGATGCCGAAGCGCGTTTTGCAGGGTGTGGTGGTCTCCGACAAGAACACCAAGACCGTGGTCGTAAAGGTGGAGCAGCGCTTCACCCATCCGCTGCTCAAGAAGACGGTGCGACGCTCCAAGAAGTTTCACGCCCATGACGAGGCGGACACCCACAAGGTGGGTGACGTGGTGTTGATCGAGGAAAGTCGTCCCATCTCCAAAAACAAGCGATGGGTGGTGGTGGAAAGGAAAGCGCAATAGCTCGGGATCCAGACGATTCGTTTGCGGGTCTTGAGCCAGGCGAACATGGGCGGGATGAGGAAGCGGCAATGATACAGATGGAAAGCAACCTCGACGTTGCCGACAACTCGGGCGCCCGGCGCCTGCAGTGCATCAAGGTGCTGGGCGGATCGAAGCGCCGCTACGCCACCATCGGCGACACCATCGTCGTCACCGTGAAGGAGGCGATCCCGCGCGGGCGCGTAAAAAAGGGCGAGGTGATGAAGGCCGTGGTGGTGCGCACGGCCAAGGGCGTGCGGCGCCCCGACGGCTCGCTGATCCGCTTTGACCGCAACGCTGCGGTGTTGATCAACAATCAGGGCGAGCCGATCGGCACGCGCATCTTCGGGCCGGTGACGCGCGAGCTGAGGGCCCGCAACCACATGAAGATCGTGAGCCTCGCTCCAGAGGTGCTCTAAGGATGCAGAAGATCAGGAAGGGCGACCGCGTGATCGTGCTCAGCGGCCGCGACAAGGGAAAGAAGGGCGAGGTATTCAAGGTCATGCCCAAAGAGGGGCGGGCCTTGGTGCGCGGCGTCAATACGATACGGCGCCATCAGCGTCAGACCGTGAAGGAGGAGAGCGGCATTATCTCCAAGGAGGCGCCGATCCACCTCTCCAACCTGGCGCTGGAGGACCCCAAGGACGGCAAGCCGACGCGGGTGGGGTTCCAGACCCTGCCTGACGGGCGCAAGGTGCGCGTTGCCAAACGGTCCGGGGAGCAGATTCCGGAGGCCAGGTAGCATGGCGGACGAAGAAAAGAAGACCAAGGGCGCAAAGGCCGCGAAGGCCGGCGGCGCCGACAAGGCCGCGAAGGCGGGCGCCGGCGCGGCTGCGAAGAGCGGCCAGGGAGGCGGCAAGCCCGCGCGC
>JAFMSC010000049.1 GCA_017353825.1 Hyphomicrobiaceae bacterium
TGAGCCTGGTGTTCGTCGCCTTGGTCGGCCTGTTGCTCGTGGTGTCGGCATGGACGTGATCCTCGACGGCATCGTCGGCCTTTCGCTGCAAGGCGTGCAGATGGTCTTGGTGCTGGCGTTGGCACCGCTGCTGCTCGGCTTCACGCGCACCGCGAAGGCGCGGATGCTGCGCCGGCGCGGACCCTCTCTCGTCCAGCCCTACCGCGACCTGCTGAAGCTGATCCGCAAGGAGGTGGTGCTGGCCGAGAACGCCTCCTGGCTGTTCCGCGCTGCCCCTTACATGATCTTCGCCGGTACCTGGGTCGCCGCCGCGCTGGTGCCGACCTTCGCCACCGGCCTCCCCTTCGGCTGGCTGGGCGACCTCATCGCCATCATCGCGTTGGTCGGCTCTGCACGTTTCTTTCTGGCGCTCGCCGGCATGGACGTCGGCACAAGCTTCGGCGGCATCGGCTCAAGCCGCGAAATGCTGTTCGCCTCGCTGGCCGAGCCGGCGATGATCATGATCGTGTTCACCGTGGCGCTCACGGCCGGCTCGACGCAGCTCTCCTCCATTGCCGCCCACGTGCAGGACCACGCCAGCTTGCGCGTCTCGCTCGGCATGGCGCTGTTCGCCTTGATCATCGTCGCCGTGGCCGAGAACGCTCGCATCCCCGTCGATAATCCGGCCACACACCTGGAACTGACCATGGTGCACGAGGCCATGGTGCTCGAGTACTCCGGCCGCCACCTCGCCATGATCGAGCTGGCGGCGGCCGTGAAGCTCCTGCTCTACGTGTCGCTCATTGCCTGCATCTTCTTCCCCTGGGGCATGGCGCTGGCCGGCAGCGGCGCGCCTGCCTACGCAACCGGCATCGCGGCCTATCTGGGCAAGGTCCTGGCCGGCGGCTTCCTGCTCGTGCTGTTTGAGACCTCCATTGCCAAGATGCGCGTGTTCCGCGTGCCCCAGTTCCTGGGCGCGGCGCTGATGCTGGGCCTGCTCGGCACGCTGCTCCTATTCGTGTCGCGGAGCTTCTGAGAGATGCGCGGGCAAGACTTCGACGTAGCGCACATGCTGGCCGGCGGGCTGGTGCTGGTGAGCTTCCTGCTGCTCTACCAGGACCGCATGTTCGCGCTTCTCAACGTGTTCGCCCTGCACGCGGTCGTTCTATCTGCCTCGGTGGCATGGCAGGCCTATATCCAGGAGGCGGAGCATCTCTATGTGCCGGCGGCGATCGCCCTATTGCTTAAAGCCGTTATCATCCCGGTGGCTCTGCGCCGCATCGTCATCAAGCTCGGCATCCATCGCACCATCGAGCAGGTCGCCGGCGTCGGGCCCACCATGCTCGCCGGCATGGGGCTCGTCGGCTTGTCGATGGTGGTCATGCTCAAGGCCACCTCCCCGTCGGTCGATGCGCTGGCGCGGGAGGACCTGGCATTTGCCCTCTCGGTGGTGCTGCTCGGGCTGCTCATGATGGTGATGCGGCGCAACGCCGTGAGCCAGATCGTCGGCTTCATGTCGCTGGAGAACGGCCTGATCCTCGCCGCCACCGGTGCCAAGGGCATGCCACTGGTGGTGGAGATCAGCATCGCCTTCTCGATCCTGGTCGCCTTCATCGTCATCGGCGTGTTCCTGTTCCGCATCCGCGAGCGGTTCGATAGCGTCGACGTCCAGGCGCTCGACGCGTTTCGGGGAGAGCGCCGATGAGCCCTCTGCCCTTTGCTGTCGCGCTCGAACCAGTGACGGCGATTGTGGCCATCCCGCTCGCCTCGGCCGCGCTGCTGGCGCTGCTGCCGGGCTATTGGCTCGCCTCGCGCCTCAACGTCCTGGCAGGGCTGGCGACGTTTCTGTGCGCGCTCTCTCTGCTGGCGCAACGGCCGCGGCCCACGGACTTGATCTTCATCGACGATCTCAACGTGGTGTTCGTGGTGCTTGGCACCTTCGTGGGGTTCACCACCAGCGCGTTCAGCGCCAGCTACATCGCCCACGAGCTTAAGATCGGGAGGCTGACCCCGCGCTACCTGCGCTTCTATCACGCCATGTACCAGACGCTGATGTTCGCCATGAACCTCGCGCTGGTGGCCAACAATATCGGCCTGATGTGGGTGGCGGTGGAGCTGGCCACGCTCACCACCGTTGCCATGGTGGGCATCTACCGCACGCACGAGGCGCTGGAGGCGGCCTGGAAGTATTTCATCCTGGGCAGCGTCGGGATCGCGCTCGCGCTGTTTGGCACCATCCTCGTCTACATGGCGTCGCGGCCCGTCGTGGGCGAGGGCCATGACGCCATGGTGTGGACAACGCTGATTGCCAAGGCCGCCGGCTTCAGCCCGGAGCTGCTCAATGTCGCGTTCATCTTCCTGATGTTGGGCTACGGCACCAAGGTGGGCCTGGCGCCGCTGCACGCCTGGCTTCCCGACGCCCACGCCGAAGGCCCCACGCCGATCTCGGCCGTGCTCTCGGGGCTCCTGCTCAACGTGGCGCTCTACGCCGTGCTGCGCTTCAAGATGCTGCTGGCGGCCAACCATACGGCTATCGCACCTGGCCCGTTGATGGTGACCATGGGTCTCGTGTCCGTCGTGTTTGCGGCGTTCATGCTGTACCGCAGGCGCGACATCAAGCGCTTCTTTGCTTATTCCTCCGTCGAGCACATGGGCATCATCACCTTCGCGTTCGGGATGGGCGGGGGGCTCGCCAACTTCGCCGGGCTATTGCACATGACCATGCACTCGCTCACCAAGTCGGCGATTTTCTTTGCCGTCGGTCACATCGCCCAGACCAAGGGCACGCAGCGCCTCGCCGAGATCCGGGGCCTTACGGAAAGCCGCCCGGCGCTGGGTTGGGGGCTGGTGCTGGGCGTGGTGGCCATCGCCGGTTTGCCACCGCTGGGGATCTTCATGAGCGAGTTTCTGATCGTGAGCTCCACCTTTGCGCGCGCACCCCTACTCGCCATCGTTTTGGTGCTGGGCCTGTTGGTGGCGCTCGGTGCCCTGATGCTGCGCCTCAGCGAGGTGGCGTTCGGCCCGCCCACGGGAGCCACCGAGCCGATCACGGCCTCCTTTGTGCCGCTCTACACCCACCTCGCGCTGGTGCTGGCAGCCGGCATCTACCTGCCCGGGTCGCTGGTGGCCTGGTTCCGCGCGGTTGCGCAGCTGCTTGGATGAGGCCGATCATGGCGTGGCTCAAAGAGACGCTGCGGCAGGGCCGGCCCGCGAACGTCGCGGGTGCGCGCTCGCGCGTCATTGTCGATGAGGCGCCCTGGATCGCGGCCGGAGAGCGCCTGGCGGCGGGAGAGGGTAGCCTGCTCTCGCTGTGGGGCGACACCGATACGGTCAACCTCGCCGCCCTGGAGGACGAGAGCGTCGGGGTACTCACCCTCGCATGCCCTACGGGGCGGTTCCCGTCCATCGGCAGGCTCCATGCGCCGGCCATCCGGTTGGAGCGCACCATCCGCGATCTCTGCGGCCTTGAGCCCTTCCCCGCGACGGACACGCGCGGCTGGCTCGACCACGGCCGCTGGGGTGTGCGCCAGCCCCTGGGCCGCCGCGACCCCGCCACTGCCACCGGCGACGCCTACGCGTTCCGACTGGCCGAGGGCCCGCCCATGCACCAGATCCCCGTAGGTCCCGTGCATGCCGGCATCATCGAGCCCGGCCACTTTCGCTTCACCGCCAACGGTGAGACGGTGGTGCGGCTCGAGGAGCGCCTGGGCTACGTGCACAAGGGCGTCGACCGCCTGATGGCCGGTGCCAGCATCGATGAGGCGGCGAAGCTCGCCGGCCGCCTCAGCGGTGACAGCACGGTGGCCTACGCCATCGCCTTCGCCCAGGCCGTCGAGGCCGCGCTTGGCCTCGCGCCGCCACCGCGCGCGGTGTGGCTGCGCGCGCTCATGGCCGAGCTGGAGCGCATCGCCAACCACATGGGTGACATCGGCGCCATCTGCAACGACGCCTCGTTCTCGCTGATGCACGCCCACTGCGGCATCCTGCGCGAGGAAGTGCTGCGCGCCTCCCAGGTGTGCTTCGGCCACCGCCTGATGATGGATTGCGTCGTGCCCGGCGGCGTGGCCGTCGATCTCGCCAAGCGCGGCAGGACCGCCCTGCGCCGGCTCACCACCACCATCAAGCGCCGCTTCCCAGAACTGGTCGAGCTCTACGACAGCACCGCCTCGCTGCAGAACCGTACCGTCACCACGGGTAGGCTCAGCGCCGAGCTGGCGCAGCAGTACGGCGCCGGCGGCTTTGTCGGGCGCGCCTCGGGGCGGGCCTTCGATGCCCGCAAGCTGCCGGGGTACCCGCCCTATCGTGAGCTCCGCTTCGACATGGCCGTGCGCGATGAGGGCGATGTCGATGCGCGCGTGTGGGTGCGCATCGCGGAGGTCTACCAGTCGGTTGGGCTGATCGAGCAGATCCTGGAAGGCCTTCACGGCGGCGGGCTTAGCGCAAGCCTAAGCCGGCAATCCGCGGCGGCCGACGGCCGCGAGGGGTTGGCGCTGGTGGAAGGCTTCCGCGGCGACGTGCTGGCCTGGGTGCGCGTCGCTCCCGACGGCACGGTTGCGCGATGCCACCTACGCGACCCGTCCTGGTTCCAGTGGCCGCTCCTGGAGGCTGCCATCGAGGGCAACATCGTCGCCGATTTCCCCCTCTGCAACAAATCGTTCAACTGCTCCTACTCGGGGCACGACCTTTAGGCTTGGGTCGACCCCGTCGAAAGGCGGGGCGAGACCGAGCACATCAATGTTGGGTCTCAGCTCGGCTTGAGCCGGCCCAGCGACTACCGAGGTACGCCTATGCGCAAGTTGCTGTTCCAAAGCCTGCTCCTGCAGCTCCCCCTCACCGAGCGGGCGCCCACGCCCGAGGAAGCGCAGCTCGCAGAACTGGCGCAGAACGTCGGTTCGGCGGCGCTGAGCCGTCTTGGCCGAAGCCTGTCCATACGCGAGGTGGACGCGGGTTCGTGCAACGGCTGCGAGCTGGAGATCCACGCCCTCAGCAACGCCTTCTATGACGTGGAGCGGTTCGGCCTGCGCTTCGTCGCCTCTCCGCGCCACGCCGACGTGCTGCTGGTGACCGGCCCCGTGGCCAAGAACATGCGCGAGGCGCTGGAGCGGACCTACGCAGCCACGCCCGACCCCAAGTGGGTGGTGGCCGCGGGCGACTGCGCCGCCAATTGCGGCGTGTTCGCCGGCAGCTATGCGTGCGTCGGCCCGGTCTCGTCGGTGATCCCGGTCGATCTAGAAATTGTTGGCTGTCCGCCAAGCCCCACGGACTTGCTCAAGGGGCTCATCGCCCTTCTTGCGCCTTCGAGTTTGAGAAAGTTGAGTTAGAGGCCCGTGTCGGGCGTCGGCAGCCGGGAAATAGAATGGGCGCGGGCCCTTCTGTCGCGGCGAGCGAACCCCGACGCCCTCTGACGATTGCCGATGCCCAGTCAGCGGCCCAGTCGTTGCCCAGTCGGTTGCCCAGTCGGCTGCCCAGTCAGCTCACCTCGGCGAGGTAATACTCCTCGCGCAGTTCGCAGGACAGTATGCGCCACTCGATGGGCGCATGATCGGTGGACGAGATCACGCGGTCCAGCCGCAACAGTGTGGTCCCCGGCTTAAGGGAGAGGATCGCCGCCGTCTCCTGCGGCGCCGCCACCGCGCGCAGCCTCTCGCTCGCCCTTGAGGCATGCACGCCGTGCCGCTGCGCCAGGACGGTGAGGCACCAGTCGCCTAGGTCCGCGGCGGCGAGCCCTGGCAGCCGGCTCAGGGCAAGGCAGGCGTCCTCTAGCCCGAACAGGCGGCCCGACGTGCTCAGGACCCGGCGCTTACGGGCCACCGGCTCGCCGGGGCCAAGCCGCAGCGCCTTCTGCTCGTTGGGTGTGGGCGCGCCACAACTGCTCTCAATGATCTTGGCCCGCAGAACGAGGCGGCTGCCGTCGGTTTGGCGCAGCCGGTCGAAGCGCGAGGATGCCTCCGGCGTGGTCTGGTCTACCACGAACGTGCCCCGCCCCTGGCGGCGCACCACCAGCCGGTCGGATTCGAGCTTCTCCAAGGCCTTGCGGACCGTTCCGGAGCTGACGCCGAGGTCGCGGGCCAGCTCCAGCTCGTTGGGCAG
This sequence comes from Hyphomicrobiaceae bacterium, assembly GCA_017353825.1. Classification (GTDB taxonomy): domain Bacteria; phylum Pseudomonadota; class Alphaproteobacteria; order Rhizobiales; family Hyphomicrobiaceae; genus AWTP1-13. The sequence continues at coordinate 6,070 of JAFMSC010000049.1, forward strand.
CGACGCGTTGGGTGCCCATACCCCGCTGGCAATCTGCCGCGCCAGCAGCTCACACACCTGGAGATATAGCGGGTCGCGCAACAGCGCGCATGACTTGATCGGGACTGCCATCGACAAGGGGCTCCGCTCGGTACTGGATACAAAAAGCTTCGGAGGACGGCATTCGCGCGAGGCCGGAAAATAATGTATCTGCTGGCGATCAGTCCACTGGCAGTAGGAGAACTCCTAATTTGTGCTTCCACGTGCCTATTCGAACAAGGCCACCACGAGAGGCTTGCGGATCGACGGCGCACGCTGTTGTGATGGGCGCCGAGACCTGCGCCAATTCCGAAGCGACCGCGCATGACCACGATCCTGATCGCCGACGACCATGACGTCGTGCGCCGCGGACTGCGGGCCATACTGGAGGCGCACGCCACGTGGCGCGTGGTGGCCGAAGCCAGCGACGGCAAGGGCGCGGTCGCCAGCGCGTTCCGCTGCAAGCCCGACGTGGCCATCATAGATTATGGGCTGCCACGCCTCAACGGCATCGAGGCGGCGCGGCAGATACGGCACCACCTGCCGGACACGGAGATCCTCATTTTCACAATGCACAACAGCGATGACATCCTACTGCATGCGCTCGAGGCTGGTGCGCGCGGATTCCTGCTGAAGTCGGATGCCGACGACTATGTCATCGCCGCGGTTAGGGCCTTGTCGCAACACAAGCCGTTCTTCACCGGCAAGGTCTCCGAGACGCTGATTTCCTCGTTCCTCGCGGCGGCTGGGACGCTGGGTACCCCGGTGCTGACCATGCGCGAGAACTCGGTCGTCCAGCTCATTGCGGAGGGCCGCACCAACAAGGAGGCCGCCGATCTCCTGGGCGTGAGCCCCAAGACCGTAGAAGCGGCCCGCACCAGCGCGCTGCGCAAGCTCAACCTCAAGACCACCGCCGACCTTATCCGCTACGCGGTACGCAACCGCCTGGTGGACGGCTGAGCCCCAATGCCGCCCCGCTTTGCGTCTGCATACATGCTTTGCGTTTGCATGCATTAAGGGCAAACTGTTGGATGTTCATCGGGCGTATTCTGTGTTGATATGGGGATTACACTGAACTTGCCGGGGGCGCCTTCGTGTCCCCTGCCCGTTGCGGCTGGGACGGCTCCATCGGGAGTATCGGGGGATGCGAAAGGCAGTTGCGTCCCGGGTAAATCGCTATCTGGGCCGGCTGGTAGTGCTGGCGTTCGGCATCGGCGCCCTGGCCGCCCTTGAGCTGTGGCGCAGCTATGAGCAGGCGACGAGCACCGCCAAGCGGTCCGTAACGAGCCTCACCCGCCTGCTCGCCGAGCAGACCGACCGCACCATCCAGGCGATCGATTTCACGCTGATCGGCATGCGCGACGCGCTGCGAGTGGCGCCGACCCTGCCTGCGGACGATGCCGCCTTTCGCGCGATCATTACGCACCAGCTCGCGAGGCTTCCCTATGTGCGGGCGCTGTGCGTTATAGGGCCGGACGGGTTCATCGTGCACCAGACCGATAATCCCGAGACACCGCGTGTGAGCATGGCGGATCGGCCCTACTTCCGGGCCCATCAGCAGGACGAGCGCCCTGACTTGCGCATCGGCCAGCCGTTGCGAAGCCGGTCCGCCGGCAAGTGGTTCGTGAGCTTCAGCCGCAGGATCACCAACCCTGACGGCAGCTTCGGCGGGATCGTCATAGCGGCCGTGGAGCCGGGTTACTTCAAGCACTTCTATGAAGGCATATCACTCGACGACCACGATCTCGTCTCGCTGCTCCTCAACGACGGCACCGCGCTCGCGCGCGTGCCCGACCACGAGGGCGCCATCGGCAAGTCCTACGGCGACAGCCCGCTCCTCAAGCGAGCATTGACGGAAGGCAGCAGCGCCGAGTGGAGCACCAGCCCCGTCGACGGGATCACGCGCCTCGTCGGCTACCGCAAGCTTGCGGGCGCCCCTGTCATCGTGCTCGCCGGCTGGTCCAAGGGCACGGTCTACAAGCCCTGGGTGGAGCACGCCATCCTCGTCGGCAGCGGCTCCGTTCTGGTCTGGAGCATGGCCGCCGGGCTCGCCCTGCTTTCGCTCCGGCATCGCCGGCGCGAACAGCAGGAGCGGGCGTTCCGGGCGCATGCCCAGCGCCTCGAGATGATGGGCCGCATCGCCGGGGGCATCGCACACGATCTCGGCAACACCATCCGAATCGCGCGCACGACGTTCTCGCTCATCAAGCCATCGCTCGCGTCCCGGCAGGATGTGCTCACGCTTGTGGACGACGCCGACCGGTCGCTCAAGAGCGCCTTCGACATCATCGACCGCCTCTTGGCGTTTGCGCGGCGCCAGGAGCTGAGCCCGCGCGCCACCGACCTTGGAGAGGTGATCTCCGGCTTCCTGCCGATCCTGAAGCAGGCCGCGGGCCCGCGCATCGAACTCGATCTCACCGTTGTCCATGCGCTCGTGTGCCTGATCGACCCGGTCCATCTGGAGTCCGCGCTGTTGAACCTCGTGCTCAACAGCAAGGACGCAATGCCGGAGGGTGGTCGCATCGCCATCGAGGTGCGCAACGCGGAGCCGCCGCACCGCGGCAGGACTGGGCGCGGCCGCAAGGCGGCCGCCGCGCCCTGGCCACAGATCGTCGTGCGCGACGACGGCACAGGCCTGTCCCGCAAGGTGGCGACCGCGCCCTGGGCACAGATCGTCGTGCTGGATGACGGCGCGGGCATGTCGCGCGAGGTCCTGGAGCGGGCCTTCGAGCCGTTCTTCACCACCAGGACGGGAGGCAACGGCCTCGGCCTCAGCCAGGTGCTGGGTTTCGTCCAGCAGAGCGCGGGCGAGGTGCAGATTGAGAGCAAGGAAGGCGCAGGCACCACCGTCACCCTGCGCTTCCCCACCACGGCCCATGCCCCCGCGCCCCCCGCTGCGCCTTCGTCGTAGGTCCTGGGCGGGCAAGCCGGGACGGTCGCTGGTACTCAGACCTCAATGCCGTACACATCGCCGGAATTGGCGGCATCCGGCAGGGCGGCGATATGGGCGGCCATCTCGGGCCCGGAGACCCAGCGGCCGAACGTGAGCTTCTGGCTCTCGCCCAGGGCGATATCGAAGCCGTAAGAGCCAAGCACGGCCAATCGCTCCAGGCAGCGGAAGGCCACGTCGCGCTGGATGGTGGTAAATTCGAAAGACAGGGCCGGCACGGCCTGCGAGAGGCCCGCCAGTACCATGTCCTCGAAGCCCTCCACGTCGATCTTGGCGAACGCGGGCACCCCGTATTGGGCGATCAGTCCGTCGAGCGTCGTGCACGTCACCTCCATCTCCCGATCCCACACCTGTCCCTGCCAGCCACCGGCTCCGCCCGCGGCACCGATGAAATCCGTCGAGGCGGTGGAGACCGTCGGGTTGGCGGAGTTGATGCGAAGCGTGAGGCGGCCCGGCCGGTCGCTGCACGCCGCTTCGACCACTGTCACCCCTGGATCGTCCCCGTAAAGCGCGCGCAGGGCCCGCACGCACAACGCCTGCGGCTCCAGCGCCACCACACGCGCACCGAGGCGCCGGAAGCTCGAGATGCGGTCGCCCACGTGGCTGCCGATGTCGAACGCCAGTTCGTTTGGCTGCACGAAGCGCGCATAGAGCGCATCCATCGCCGCGTCCCGCGCCGCATCGCCGTAGTAGACATCAAGCGAGCGGCGTAGCGGGGCGAGCTCGGGATCAGCTTGAAGCGCCGTCAGCATTGAAACCCCCGAGAGCTCCTCATCCGCCTCGGGTACGAAGCGGACGCGCATGGCTAGCCAATGCGCCGACGCGCCCCCGCCATGGCCTTCTCAAAGTGCACGAGAACCGGGGCGCCGCCCTCGAGCCTTGGGAAGCGCCCTTCAATCTCCTCAAGCCACACGGCCTCGACCTCCTCAGGAGTCCCATCCCCTTCGTCACCGACAAGGGTCGCCTCAAGAGGTCGGACAACTTGAGCCGCTGCGGTGTGAGCTTCAGGGCTTCTTCGACGATGGCTCGACCCCGTCCGTTCATGACAGCCACCCGTATCACCGTCCGACGCCGTTTCCCATCACTGCATCGACCTCCCCGGGCATCGCAAAATCTTCCGGAATGCCGCACAATCCAAGCCGCTGCAGGGTCTTGCCAAAGGCTGGGTTGGCCGTGAGCACGGCGAAGGGCACGGCCAGCAGGTAGCCGGCGGTGAGCGGCAGGCTCCACCAAAAGACGGCCGGAGCGATTGCCAAGAGTGCGCCGCACACGATGACGCCGAACAGCGACTGCGGCCACAGCGACCAGGCCGCGGCTTCCCATGACAGGCGTTGCGCATCACGCGACTGGCCGCCCCACGTCACCGACTTGCCGAACGCCAGGCCGACCATGAAGACCGAGGTGCGGATCGTGGACACGCCGCCCTGCAGGAATGAGAATACGAGCTCGATGACTGCGCCCGCGACAAACCGAAGCCAGCCGCCGTAGCGTGCCACGCCTCCGGGCGTCACCATGGCGTCGGTCAGCCCCGCGATCTTCGGCATCAGGTACATGGTGAAGAACGTGACGTAGAGGCCGACCGCGAGCCCTGCCGGGAACTGCGTCGCCCCCCGCGCCTGCCACGCCGCCGTGGGAAGCAGCGCGATCATCAGCGTCCAAGCGGGAATGCCGATGAACATCAGGATCGCCCACACGAGCTGGAACCGGCTCATGGGGTAGAGCCCGGGTAGGTCGATGAGCTTTGTATACTGCATGTTGCCCTGGCACCAGCGCACGTCGCGATGGGCGAACTCCAGCATGGTGGGCGGGTTCTCCTCCCAGCTGCCGCGCTCCTCGGGCAGCACGCGCACCTCGTATCCGGCGCGGCGCATCAAGGCGGCCTCCACCTGGTCGTGCGACAGCACATGACCGCCCAGTGGCGGCTTGCCCGGCAGCATCGGCAGGGCGCAGTGCGCAACGAAGGGTGCGATGCGCACCAGCGCGTTGTGGCCCCAGTACGGCCCGCAGTCGCCCATCCACCACGCGTGTCCCATGGTATAGGAGCGCATGCCGTGGCGCATGCCGAACTGGAAGATGCGGGCGAAGCCCGAGGAGGAGGGCATGCCCACCACCAGACTTTGCAGGATGCCGATCTTGGGGTGCGCTTGCATCATGCGCGTGAGGCGCACGATCTCCTCTCCCGCCATCAAGCTGTCGGCGTCGAGCGGCAGCATGAGCGTGAAGTCGCCGCCCCAGCGTTCGCAGAAATCGCGCACATTGCCGGCTTTGAACCCCGTATTCTTGTCGCGCCGGCGATAGACGATCCGATCGCCGTCGGGGTCGCAAGCACGCCACGCGGCCACCGCCTTCTCTTCCGCCGCCGCCAGTTCGGGAAGGCTGGTATCGCTCAGCACGAAGTAGCTGTAAGCGCCACCCTCGCCCGTGGCATCGATGCTGGCCTTGATGGTCTTGAGCCGCAGGATGGCGCGGCCGGGGTCCTCGTTGCGCACCGTCATGAACACGGCGGTCTTGGTGCGGATGGGGGTCGGCTGGTTGCCAGCCGCGGCGAAGGGCGCCACCTCGCCCAGCGGGTCCTTGCGGCAATGCAAGAGCCACAGCCCGATCAGCGCGTTCCAGAAGCCCAGCACGGTCCACGGCGAGGCCACGGCGAAGGCCGCAAACAGGATCAAGTCCACGACGGACCAGCCGCCAGCGTCCAGGATCAGCGCCGCCGCCCACAGCAGGCCCGCGTAGCTGAGCCCGTTGAGGGCGAAGACGACCCGCCGCCTGCGTGCAAGCACATCGATGGACTGGAGGCCAGCGGGTGTCGTAAGCGTCTGGGCAGGCGGCACCGGCCCAGGCGCGGGGGCGTCAATACTGTCGCTCATGCGTATCTTGTGTGTCCCAAGCGCGGCGTGAGCTTCACCATGGCAGGCAGCAGCGGTAACATCATGGCAGCCCCATCCGGCGAAAAGCCGCGCCTGGCGCGGGCGCTGTGGTATACCGGACCGCGCGTGGTCGAACTGGCCGAGGCACCCCTGCCGCCGTTGGCCATGGGCGAGGCGCGGGTGCGCACCCTGTTCAGCGGCATCAGCCGGGGCACCGAGCGGCTCGTCTTTGAGGGCGCCGTCGGCCGCAGCGAGTGGGCGCGCATGCGCTGCCCGATGCAGGAGGGAGACTTCCCTTTCCCGGTGAAATACGGCTACTGCGCCGTGGGGCTGGTGGAGGAGGGCCCCGCCGATCTCCTGGGCCGCACCGTGTTCTGCCTGCATCCCCACCAGGATGTCTTCCAAGCTCCGGCCTACCGCCTGGAACTCGTCCCCGCTCAAGTGCCGCCGCGCCGTGCAACGCTGGCCGCCAACATGGAAACCGCGCTCAACGCGGTCTGGGACAGCGGTGCCGGCCCGGGCGACCGCATGGTGGTGGTTGGCGCCGGGGTCGTGGGGCTGCTTGTCGCCTCGCTCGCCGCGCGGCTCCCCGGAGCAGCCGTCACGCTGGTAGAGGCGGCCGACGGTCGGCAGCCCCTGGCGGAGGCCCTGGGCGCTCGGTTTGCCGCCCCGGACGCAGCGCCGACAGAGGCCGACGTGGTGTTCCACGCCAGCGGCAGTGCCGCCGGCCTCAACACGGCGATCGCATGCGCCGGGCTGGAGGCGACCGTGATCGAGATGAGCTGGTACGGTGACAGGCCTGTCGAGATCGGCCTGGGCGGCGCGTTCCACAGCCGCCGCCTCAAGCTCGTATCATCCCAGGTCGGCCAAGTCTCTCCGAGCCGCAGGCCCCGCTGGGACTACGCGCGCCGCATGGCCACTGCGCTCAGTCTGCTGGACCAGCCGGCCCTCGACGGCCTGGTCGCCGAGGAGGTCGCCTTCGACGAGGCCCCGCGCGAGATGCCGCGCATCCTGGGATCAAGCGCGGCCGGAATTGCGCACGGTCTTGCCCCAGTCATCCGCTACTCCCAAGTCTGAGCCAAAGTCTGAGCCAAAGTCCGAGCCAAAGTCCGAGCCAAGCAAGTCTGAGCCAAGTCCACACGCCGCCGGTCGTGCCTCAGTTTGAGATTTCATGTACCCGGCTGCATGTCATACTGCCTCATTGCGGTCCGTAATGTTGGCCTGCTAGGTAACATTACGTAGCCTCGGCGCTACCCCAGGGTGTTGAAATGAGCAGGCAGGGAGCTGCGGCGCTTTACGTACTGGCAATGGTCGCGGTCATAGTGGGCGCTGATTTGATGTTCTTCAGAAACCGATTCTGGGAACGCCTGATCGCAAATATTGGCATCGTCCTGGTGTTCGCAGCTTTCTACCTGAGAGCCTTCGGAGCGCCATGGTCGCGGTGAGAGTGATCAGCAATCGGGTACACCGAAATTTCAAACCGAGACGCTACCCGCCGCCGAGAGCCCCGAGACAACCCCCGTAACACCACGCTCCGAGACCCCTCCGAGACACCCCCGAGACACCCCCCGAGACACCCATGTACGCCGTCGAGGTGCGCGAACGCATCATGGTCGCCCACAGCCTGCCCGATCCGTTTTTCGGGCCGGCCCAGGGCATGCACGGCGCCACCTTTGTGGTGGACGTGGCGTTCTTGCGCGAGACGCTTACCAGCCAGAACGTGGTTGTGGACATCGGCGCCGCGCTTGAGGTGCTCAAGGCAACGCTAAAGCCCCTGGCCTACCAGAACCTTGACGCACTGCCCCAGTTCAAGGGCAAGCTCACCACCACTGAGTTCCTTTGCCGCTACGTGTTCGACGCCATGGCCAAGGCCGCCGGCGAGGGTGCCCTGGGTGAAGACGCCAGGACCCTCGCCAAAATCCGGGTGACGCTCAGCGAGACGGACCTGGCGCGCGCCTGGTTCGAGGGGCCAGTCGAGGGGCCAGTCGAGGGGCCGGGGGAGGGGCCAGTCCCAGGGTGATCCAGGTGTGTACCCGTGCCCGAGCTTGTCTTCGCCATCCCCGGTGACATCACCCTGCGTACCGGCGGCTACATTTACGACCGCCGAGTGCTGGCGCTGCTGCCGGCCGCCGGCGTGAGGGCCGAGCACCTGCCGCTTCCCGGCGGCTATCCCTCGCCGACCCCCGACGATCTTGCGGCTACGGCCCGCGCCTTCTCCGACCTGCCCCCGGACACAGTGCTTCTTGTCGATGGCCTGGCGTACGGGGCAATGCCGCCCGACGTGATTTCACAGGCACGATGCCCGATCGTCGCCCTGGTCCATCACCCGCTTTGCCTGGAGGCCGGCCTGCCGGTCGAACGCCAGGTCGATCTCAATGCCTCTGAGAGCGCCGCTCTGGCCCTGGCCAGCCACGTCATCGTGACCAGCCCCACCACGGCGCGCACGCTGACGGCCGAGTTCAGCGTCCCGGCCGAGAAGATCACCGTCGCCGAGCCGGGTACCGACAAGGCCGGGCGCGTGCGCCCCAGGCACCCCATACAGATGCGTCACGGCCCGCGGCTCCTGGCGGCGGGCTCCATCGTGCCGCGCAAGGGTTACGATATCCTGGTACGCGCGCTGGCGCGACTTTGTCATCTCGACTGGCACCTCACCATTGCTGGCGACCCAGACCGCAGCCCCGAAACGGCCGCGGCGCTGGAAGCCCAGATCCGGCGCTCCGGGCTCCGCGACCGGATAGAGCTGGCGGGCGTCGTCGATACGCACACACTTGCCAAGCTTTACAGGCAGGCCGATGTTTTCGTGACCGCATCGCTCTACGAAGGCTACGGAATGGTGCTCAGCGAAGCGCTGGCGCGCGGATTGCCGATCGTTGCCACCACCGGCGGCGCCGCCGCC
>JAFMSC010000308.1 GCA_017353825.1 Hyphomicrobiaceae bacterium
TACTCGCTGCTCTCGGAGCGCCACCTTGGGCAGCAGGGCGGCACTCCAGATGCCTTGCATCCTGCGGAAGAACCTGGGCTGACTCGGTTAACGATTCGTTAATGCAGTTCAGTCAGCAAGCCGATAAGACGGGCGGCAGCATGGACGACACGGGTACAACGGTTGTTCTCGGCATCCCGATTCCCTCCGCCGATCCGACCTTTCTGGCGATTGTGGGCGTCCACATCCTGTTTGGGATCGGGGCAGTGACCGCTGGCGCGATTGCGATGCTGAGCAGAAAGGGACGCGGCCGGCACGCGCAGTCTGGGACCCTGTATTTTTGGCTCCTGCTCGGGGTGTTCGGAACCATGAGTGCCCTGGCCCTCCTGCGCTGGGCCGAGAATTCTCACCTCTTCATGCTAGGTACGCTTTCGATCCTGTCGGCCTACAGCGGTCGCGCCGCGGCCCGATACCGCTGGCCGCAGTGGCCCAGGCTGCACCTTTTTGGGATGGGCGCGTCCTATATTTTCATGTTGAGCGCATTCTACGTGGACAATGGCAAGAACCTGCCCCTGTGGAGGGACCTCCCCGAGATTGCGTTCTGGGTCCTGCCCGGCGCGATCGGGCTGCCTTTGATTGTCTGGGCCGCTCAGCGACACCCTGTTGTCTTGAACTTCGATCGTTCGCATCCACCGAGCAAAACGGATCGGCGCTGAGCCAGGCCGCTTGCGCCCGGCTTGACAAGGCACCTCTGCTTGGCCTCTCGTGAGGCTCCTGTTCCTCAGCGGGGAGAAGGCGATGGACCGGCAGATGCCCACGTATGCCGACGTGGTGGCGGCGCGTGCGCGCATAGGGGCGCTCGCCTGCCGCACGCCGCTGATCGAGCATCCTGCGCTCAATGCGGCCGTGGGCGGGCGCGTGCTGCTCAAGGCCGAGAACCTGCAGCGCGTGGGCGCTTTTAAGTTCCGCGGCGCCTACAACAAGGTGGCGCAGGTGGACAAGGCCGCCTATCCAGGCGGCGTGGTGGCCTGCTCGTCGGGCAACCACGCCCAGGGGGTGGCCGCGGCGGCCACACTACGCGGCCTCAAATCCACCATCATCATGCCATCGGACGCCCCGCGCCTGAAGATCGAGCGCACCAAGGCGTTCGGCGGCGAGGTGATCGCCTATGACCGCGTGAAGGAGGACCGCGACGCCATCGCGCGCGAGATCTGCGCCAAACGCTGCGCGGCCCTGGTGCACCCGTTCGACGACCCTGATGTGATCGCCGGGCAGGGCACCGTCGGCATGGAGATGATGGAGCAGGCCCAGGCGCTGGGCATCAAACCCGAGGTCGTGCTTGTGGGCGCATCGGGGGGTGGCCTGATCGGTGGCGTGTCGCTGGCCGTCAAGGAGGCGTGGCCGGAGGTGCTGATCTATAGCGTAGAGCCTGCCGGCTTCGACGATCTCGCGCGCTCGCTGGCACGCGGCGAACGCCAGCGCAACGCGCACCTGTCGGGCTCAATCTGCGACGCGCTCATGGCGGCCACGCCCGGCGAGATCACCTTCGAGATGGCCAAGCGCAACCTGGCCGGTGGGCTGGCCGTGACGGACGAGGAGGCCAAGGCTGCGGTGCGCTTCGCGTTCCGCGAGCTGAAGCTGGTGGTGGAGCCCGGCGGCGCCGTATCGTTGGCGGCGATCCTGGCGAAGAAGCTCGACTTCGCGCGCAGGACCGTGATGGCCGTGCTGTCCGGCGGCAACGTCGATCCGGCGGTGTTCTCCGAGATCATCCTGGAGCCGCGCCAGGCGGCATGAGCGGGCGGTGACACACCCCTCCAGAACCCCTCAAGGTCTGACACCTGCCCCCACGCCGGTTGCGGAATGGCATCAGTCGCTCATCGGCTGCGTCGATCCTTGAAGACGAAAGTCAGTTTAACGACGATCCTGCCACCGCCGATGCCGACTTTCGTCTTCGACCATGGGTCGGACTCCGCAGGGGAGGGGCCGACACCCGCTACCCCCAGAGCTCGGGGACCGGTGGGTGCACCAGCGCGCCATCGTAGCATAGGCCGGGGTGGCGGTCGCGGGCCAGCAGGAGGGGGCCGTCGAGATCCACCCAGTCGGCGGTCTGGGCAAGGAGCAGGGCCGGCGCCATTGCGAGCGAGGTGGCCACCATGCAGCCAACCATGATCCCGAGCCCGGCAGCGCGGGCCGCGGCTGAGAGCGCCAGAGCCTCGGTCAGGCCGCCGGCCTTGTCGAGCTTTATATTGATGGCGTCGTAGCGGCGCGCCAGATCGGCGAGGTCGACGCGGGTGTGCAGTGATTCGTCGGCGCACACCGGCACTTCGCGCTTCACGTCGGCTAGGGCGGCATCGACGCCGGCGGGCAGCGGCTGCTCGATCACCTCGATCCCGGTCTCCGCGGCCACCGCCATCAGTGCGGGCAGGTCCGCCGGAGTCCAGGCTTCGTTGGCATCGACGATCAGGCGCGCGTCCGGGCGCGCCGCCCGAACGTGGCGCATGCGTTCGGCATCGCCGGCCCCGCCGAGCTTCAGCTTCAGGAGCGGCATGGTCCGTGCGGCGATGGCCTTGGCCGCCATCTCCTCGGGTGCGCCGAGACTCAAGGTGTAGGCTGTCGTCACCGGGTGCAGGACCTCTACCCCGGCCAAGACCGCCGCACTCGTGCCAGCGCTCTTGGCCTCCCAGTCCCACAGGGCGCAGTCCAACGCGTTGCGGGCGGCGCCGGCCGGCATGCGCTGCATGATCTCTGCGCGGCTCCTCACCTCGCGCTCGGCGGCGATCGCTGCACGTACGCCGTCCACGGTCTCGCCGTAACGTGCGTAGGGCGTGCACTCGCCGCGTCCGATGGAGGTGCCCGCGCTTACCTCCGCGAGCACCACGATGGCCTCGCGCTTGGCCCCGCGCGAGATGACGAAACTGCCGGCGATCGGCCACGTTTCGACCCTGGCTTCCACTTTGAAGAAAACAGGCATGGGCGGCTCGGTTGGTGCCGCGGCCCGCCTCAGCGCAGCCGGTTGCTGGCGTGTGCCAGGAACAGGTAGACCCGGCCGCTGTCGGAGATCAGGTGGTTGTGTACGCTACGGCCCGAGGGGTCCTTCTGCTCGATGTCGCGCACCATCCATTCGAAATCGACGAGAAAGCGGTCCACCACGCGGCGGAAGGCCAAGTCGGTCTTATAGCGGGCGCTGATCTCGTCGAACAAGGTCCGGCCCTCGTTGGTGTAAATGCTGCGCACCATGATGCCGCGCTGACCGGCGCGGAAGCGCGACCAGATGGCAGACGCCGTGGTTGGGTCGAGCGCGCGGGCGACGTTGGCGATGTTGATGGCGCTGTCCTCACGCGAGGCGCGTGCCAGCAGGTCGCCGAGCGTCCAGCGGTCGCTGCCGTCGCTGAAGGGCACGGGCAGGCCCGGCTCGCCGCGCTGGGCGGCGAAGGTCGCGCTCAAGGACGCTGGCGTGGCGGGCCCCATCGGCCCTGGCGGTGTCACGTCACGGCGCTCGCGCGCGGAGAGGTTCGACAGCTGTTCCAGCGCGCGCAGCTGGTCGTTCAACGCGCTGCGCATGTTCTCGGCGCTCTCGCGGGCGGCGGCCGGGAGCCGCTCCGCCTCCATGCGGATGCGCTCCTGCTCTATCTGCAGGTCGGCTGCGGCACGCGCGGCACGCGCCTTGAGGTCCTCGGAGGTTTCGGTGAAGCGACTGGCCATGGCCCCCAAGTGGCTCGACACCTCCTGCGAGACGCCGGAGACCTTTGCACGCATCTCCTCGAGCGCGCGGGCGGCCTGTGCGTCGGTCTGCTGCCTCAGTCGCTCGAGCTCGGCGGCAGCGGTCCTGGCGTGCGCCGTGGCCTCGTCGGCGAGGTGCTGCGTGGCGGTGCGTGCGCGGCCCTCGGTCTCGGCGATGGCGCCTTCCACCGTCTGCGAGTAGCCGCGCATGTGCTGGTCGAGCTGCTCAGCCTTGCCGGACAGGCGCTGCAGGGTCTCGTTGATCTCGCCGTGCCGCTTCTGCAGCGTCGAATCGATGCGCATGTTGGCCGATTCGAGCATGCTCGCTGCCTGGGCGATGTTCTGTCCCTGGTTCGCCACTCCGGACATCTGCTGCACGAGGTTCTCGGACACGCGCTTCAGGAGGTCCGCCTGACCCGACAGGCCCTCGATGGCGGTCAGCGACTGGCGGGTGATGTTATCGCTTGACCGGCGCACGGCATCGAGCCCGTGCATCATCGACTCGTCGAGCTGATTCGCGTGCTGGCCCAGCGTATCTGACAGCGAGCGCACGTGGCTTTCCATGGCATGAGTAAGCGCACGCGCCTTCTCGCTCACGGCGCTGTCGATGGCCACCGTGGACCGCGTCATGGCGTTATCGAAGCTCGCCAAGCGCTCGGCGAAGGCGGCATCGAGGGCGCGCGTGCGCTCCAGCAATTGGATGTCGAGCGCCTCGGCGCGGCTCGCCAGCGTGGCGTCAAGGGCGACGGTGTAGTCGTCGAGCACCGCCTGGAGCTGCTGAGTGCGGTTGGCGAGCGTCGTCTCCAGGCCGCCGCTGGCCGTGGCGAGTTGGTGCTCCAGGGCAACGAGGTTCTGTCCGGCGCCCTCGATGATCTTGGCCAACTTGATCTGCTGCTGGGACAGCTTGTCGATCAGACTGGGCACGTCGCTGCCCATGGCCTTGAGCGTCTCGGAGACCTTGTCGGTGGTGCTCACCAGGGCGTGGCGCTCGCCGGCCAGCTCCTGGATAAGGTTGCGGATCTTGTTCTCGTTCTCGGTGTAGGCCTTCTCCAGTGAGGCCACCTCGTTGTGCACGAGGCCTTCGAGTTCGCCGGCGCGGCCGAGCGCACGGGAGATGGCTTCGTTCATGAACGAGACCTGCCGCCGCACGGCTTGGCCCAGGGATGCTGCCGACTGCTCGGCCGACCGGTCTGGCTCGGCGAGGCGCACCGCCACCTCAGTCATGGCCGCGGACATGAGCTTCAGTTCCTGCGCACGCCAGGCCAGCATGGCCAGGAACCAGAACAGCGCGATGGGCAGGAAGATGGTGGCCGCCACGATGATCATCGTGGGGCTGCCGAGCGTGGCGGAGAAGCCGTGGCGGGCCATTTCGGGCGCCAGCATGGCCCAGGCCAGCAGGCTGCCGACCGCGAGCCAGCCGCCTGAGCCCGCCGCCGCCATGACGAAGGGCTGGTTGGTGGGCTTCTGCTGCAGCGCAAAGATGAGGCCACCGATGGACGGAGCATCGTCGTTCGCAGCGATTCGCGCACGAGGCGGGGCCGCGGCCCGGCGGCGCGGCGGCGGAGTGGCCTGGTCGGTGGAGATGCCGTTAGCGGGCTTGGCGGCACCGGCCAGTGCGGGCCGCGACGCGGCGGCCTTTCCAGAAGCCGGCACGGTGGCGGGCGCGGGCGGGAGAATGGCAGGGCCCGCCGATGGCGTCACATGGGGCGG